>JBJMLY010000536.1:0-11479 GCA_045805025.1 Cytophagaceae bacterium
CTCGCCTGACGGAAGCAGAGTATTTTATTCAGGGCAGAATACTGTTGTCAGTTATGTAGATATTGCTACCGGTACTATCGGGACTGTTGCAGGTTCGGCATCCTGGAGCATGCAGCTTGGACCTGATGGAAATATTTATACTTCTCCGACAGGAACGTCGGTGGGAATTATCAGCAGTCCGAATACCACACCCACTTATTCTACCATGGCCATACCCGGAGGAGGTTCTATTTTCCGTGGATTAAGCAATATAGGCTGGCTTACTCCTACTGTGCCCAATATTTATCCGGATGCTGCTTGTCCGGCTAAGGGATTTACCCATGATTTCAAAAATTATTTTCTGGCCAATATTGCGGAAAGTTCTGTCGCCTGGGATTTCGGTGATGGTAATACAGGAACAGGAGCATCGCCGACGCATACTTATACAAGCAATGGGACTTTTACCGTTACCATGACTGTTACCGACGCCACCTGCAATCAGACATTCACCAATACCGCAAGTGTAACGATAGGGTGTACTCTTCCGGTGGAATGGACGGAAGTGAATGCAGTACAGAAAGAGAATGGAATTGCCGTAACCTGGGCTACTTCGAAAGAAGAAAATAACGATTATTTTGTCATCCAGCGTTCTGAAGACGGCCTGCATTTCAGCAATATAGGGCAACTGGATGGTCGTGGCAGCAGCACTTCCATCAGCAGCTATGAATTTATAGATATGACTCCGGGCGATGGTGAGAATTATTACCGGATCGTGCAATACGACCGTAATAAAGATTTCAGCTACAGCAATGTGGTGTCTGCCTTGCCAGAAGGTAAGATTTCCATTCAGGTATCTCCCAATCCCTCTGAGTCCTCTTTTGATGTTCATATCATAGGTGGTGATAAAGCCAGCTATTCAGTGATGGATGTACTGGGGAGAGAGCTCACAAGTAATATTTCCGCCGGCTCGAAAAATTTCAGTTTTGGGGCTGATCTTGCTGAAGGCGTTTATTTTCTCCGGGTTAATACCGGCGATCAGGTGCTGACGCAAAAGCTGGTTAAAGAATAATTGTAACAGTTAAATGGTTTGGTACATAAAAAAAGTCTCTGAACGAGACTTTTTTTATGACTTGTTATTTTTTTCTCCCCGCTTTTTTTAAGGATTCTTTTTGCTCTCTAAGCGCATCTCCCTCCGTTCCGGATTCAGAGCCTTCATTGGCAAAATGCTCTGAATGCTGACTGCTCTGATAAGCGCTCATTCTTTCTTTTTTCAGTTTTTCTACTTTTTTATCCGGGTCCATTCTTAACCTCCTCCTAGGATAAAGCAATAAATAAATGGAAGAAGTTCCTCTCAGAATTCAGAAGGGTTATGGATGGAACTAAATCACCGGATTGAAATCTTCCTGTTGGCTCTGGAAATTTCTTATCTTTAAAAGATGAAGGCCCTGCTGTTTTATTGTATTTATCCTTTTATCTACCTGATCGCCTCTCTGCCTTTTCCGCTGCTCTATCTTTTTTCGGATTTCCTGTATGTTATTTTAAGAGTAAGCGGCTATCGCAAAAAAGTCATCCTGCAGAATCTCAGAAATTCATTCCCTGAGAAACCGGAATCTGAAATACAGTCCATCTTCAAATCATATTGCCATTACCTGTGTGATCTGATTCTGGAGACACTAAAGATGATGACGATGAGTGAAAAGCAGGTAAAAGCCCGCTGCTTTTATAAGAGCCCGGAATGGTTTGATAAAATGCGTGCAGAGAATAAAAGCTTTATCATTCTGATGGGGCATTATGGAAACTGGGAGTGGGCCAGTCCGGGTTTTAGCCTGAATTCCGATTACCAGCTGTTAGTAGTTTATCATACTCTTTCCAATTCCTATTTTGACAGAATGATGTCGGCTATAAGAACAAGGTTCGGCGCCCGTGTCGTGCCGATGAATCAGACCCTGCGGGATATGGTGGCTAACAGGGATAAATTAACAGCAACAGCTCTGGTGGCAGACCAGACAGCAGGGCCTGAGAATGCCTATTGGACGAATTTTCTGAATCAGGATACGGCAGTTTTTACAGGCCCCGAAAAGCTGGCGAAAAAATTCAATTATCCGGTAGTATACAATCATGTAAAACGTACCCGGCGCGGATATTACGAGATGTTCCCTGAATTGCTGTTTGCAGATCCGGGAAACACTTCCGAAGGTGAAATCATGGAAGCTTTTACCAGGCGCCTGGAAGATGATATTAAGAAAGATCCCGCTCTATGGTTATGGTCTCACAGGCGCTGGAAGCATAAGCGCCCTCTGTAAGATCAATTCTTTTTCCATTCAAAGGATTTGGACCACTCATAAAAATTTCCGATTTCTGTCTTATGGGCCTTCAGCCATTTGGTAACGGCAGGGTCATCGGAAGAAGCGAAGGCTATGTAAGCGAACGTTTCAATAAAATTTTTCTCCTTCATTTCGATGAAATAGGGTGCATAATAATCCCAGAAGAAGCCATAGCTATCGAGCTGTGTTTCTTTCATGGAAGAACAGACAATGTCAAATTTGCGAATGAATTGTTCCACTTCCGTCTTCTTCTTGTTCTTTTTGTCATAATCCAGAGCCGAGCTCATCATGAGAATCATGTCGGTGGTTTTAAAGCTGTTTTCGGCGGGTTTACCGTTCGGTAGCGTGTCTCCAAGCATATCCGGATTTATATTGATGGTGATGGAATTCTTTCCTGTCTGCTCTGCGTTCCCCTTCATAACCAATCTCAGATTCTGCAGGTTGTTTTTTGCTCTGTTTCCTTCAGGCTCCAGCACCAGGAAGCGGCAATTGGCGAGCAGGGAGGGAATTCTTTTATTTTTTAATTTCATCAGCACTCCGACTGCATTATGAGAACTGGCATGTTTTGGATTCAGCATCATGGCTTTCTGAAAGCAGGGCAGCGCCTCCTCGTATTTGTCCTGTCCTGTCAGCGTAATTCCTTTGTTAAACGGAAGCTGATAAAAGTCGGGATATAGTTTAATTCCTTCGTCGTAGATTTTCAGTGCTTTGTCAGGCTGCTTCAGTGCATCGAGTGAGTTTCCGTAGGTGACATACACCGATTTGAGCTGTTTTTCACCGGGATATTTTGCAATGGCTTTTTCACAATAGGTAATTGATTCATCATATTTTTTTAAAGAAACCAGAGTCAGTGCTTTTTCTGCCAGGGCGGTAAGATTATCCTTATCAAGTTCTAAAGCTTTGTCATATTTTGCGATGGCAGCTTCGAATTGGCCCTGATCATGGAGAGCGACTCCTTCTTCCACTATTTTTTCAGCTTCCTCTTTGTTTTGGGCTGAAAGATTCAAGCATAAGAAGGGGAGCAGAAGTACTAAAAAAAATCTTTTCATAAAAAATCAGTTCAGGGATGGATCATAGCCGTATTCAACCGGCAATTATTAAATATGCTGAATATTTTTCTTAAAGTCAAATTGCTGGAGATGAGATTATTGAAAAATCAAACAAAAAAAGAGCCTGTCATACAGGCTCTTTTTTTGTTTGATTTACACATTCCGTTACTCAATGATCAGTTTATGTGTGCTGGTATGACCCGAGTCTACGATAGTTACAAAATACATTCCCTGAGCTAAGTCAGGCAGATAATATTCCGCTGAAGGGCGAGATGAAAAGTCAGCAGTCGAGCTGTGCACAAGTTCTCCCAACGCATTGTAGATATTTACTGCCGTGTTTTTACCCAGGCTTCCATCGCTTTCGATGGTAAATCTTCCATGGTTGGGATTCGGCCTGATGCTGATGGCTGTTATTCCGCTGCTGCTGATCGTTATGATTTTGCTGTAGGTAACGTTGCCGTTTTTATCCGTTTCCATGATCTGGTAGTAAGTGGTACCGCTCTCACTGACTCTGTCGTCGAAAGAATATTCACGAAGATTTGCCGAGTTGCCTGCTGCGTTAACCTTTCCGATGGTTGACCAGTGATCGCCGTCAGCCGATTTCATGATGCTGAAATAATCTGAATTTTCTTCCCAGCCTGTACCCCAGCTCAGGGTATTTTTTGAGCCGTGATTATCCCCATGCAGGTATAGAAATTCTACCGGAAGGCTGCAAGCTGATGTGGCGGTTGGAGCTGTAAGCAGAAAGCGCCCGCAAGGGTAGGCCGACTGATACGTGAAGTTCCAGTTAAAGCCGAAGGCATTGTAATTTGCCTGCTGTACTACCTGGGCGCTGGTAGTAGATCCTTTCAGAACCACGACATCTTCTCCCACCACTGCATCGGAATAAGGATAGCTGGCTGCACAGGTGAAGGAGCCGAATTCTCCGTTAGAGATTCCGGAAACTTCCAGCCAGTATTTTGTGCCGGCTGCCGAACCGGTCAGCGGTAAATTCAGACCGGATAGTGTGAATTTGGTCAGAGAGGTTGATGTTCTTGGAATATTATAGACGGTGGAAAAGACTCCCGTTGCTACATTAACCCCATCGTTGCTGCTCGAATTTTTGTTCGGGTCGTTGCTGTATAATTTGATGGAAGCAGGGTCGGGGGAAGCGCTTGGGCTATAGGTTTTGTAATAGACATCCACCGATGTGATCGTCGCATTTCTATAAACGACAAACTCCTGCTGGTAAGTCGAGCCGCCTGCCGAAGAAGTAGGAACGCCGCAAGGCTCAGTCGTTGGTCCTACGGTCGATTGGAAAACTCTTTTATCGTCTGCCCAGATTTCATAATTGCTTCCGTTCAGTACCAGGTTTGTTTTGGCTGTACAGAAAGGGTTTGTGGTGCCTGAGGAATTGAGCTTCGAACCGCCCGTCTGTGCTGCATACCAGTCGAACGCATTATTATCAATGGCTCCGCTGGAGTTTATATCGAAGCATACACTAGTGCCGCAGGTACCAGCAAGGCTGGTCGCTACAGGAGGAGTCCGGTCGGAAACCTGTATGACGTCAAAGGTCATCGGGCACGGACCGCATTTATCAGCAACGGTTGCTCTGTTGTCCCGTACTTCCACACGGTAGTAGCGAGGAATTGTTACGGTCAGGCTTGATCCTCCCGGGTAAGCCTGGTTGGCGGCCCCGATAGCGGTCCATGGACCGGCAGATGAGGAGCCATAAAACCAGCTGTACAGATAAGTGTCTCCGTTTGCTCCGGCATACAGGGTCTGTGAAGAATTTGCGCATTTAAGTACGTCTCCGCCCAGGTAGGCGATAGGGCAAGGAAGCAGGGATCCACCGCAGGTTGTCGGTATGGCGGGGTTAAGCGTGGCATAAGTCTGGTCGGTCGTATTGCCGTTCATTCCAAGCTCGCCATTGCTGTTTTCACCCCATACATACACGCCTCCTGCGCTGTTGATCGCGAAGCTCCATAAGTCACCGTCAGAAATGGCGACGATTCCGGTAAGATCTGTGGAGGCGGCTGTCTGTACATAGACAGGGCAACCCTGACTTGTCGTTGATCCGATGCCCAACTGACCGCTTGTGTTATTCCCGAATGTTACCACTCTTCCATCGTTCATTAAAACAATAGAATGCTGTTGGCCGGCAGAAATTTCTACGGCACCCGTCAGGAATGGTCCGAATTTCCATTGTCCGAATGCACAGGCTGTTCCCACAGCTACGACCTTGGTTGCATATGGTCCCGGCGTTCCTGTGGCGCCCCAGCCTCTTTGTCCTGGTCCCCAGTCGCCGCCCCATGACCAGACATTTCCGGCGCTGTCAATTGCCAGACCGTGCGTATCACCACCGGTTATTTTTGCAATGCCTGTCAGTGTTTTTGTTCCGCCGGTTGCATAATCATAGGCTTGAACTCTTTTGGCATAAAACTGGTCACCTGCTACAGGTCTTCCCAGATCCTGATTCGTATTTCCGCCCCATGAGAAAACGGTTCCGTCGTTGGCAAGAGCATAAGCGCCGTAATCGGTTCCTTCCACCATTTTAATATTGGTAAGAGGAGTTCCGGCGGCTGTCAGCACATAAGCGGGTGCATAGGTGTTTCCAGCATTGCCGCTGGTGCCTTGTCCCAATTCTCCGCTGGCGTTTCCTCCCCAGGCCAGCACTTTTCCTGTGCCATTTTCCACGACGAATGAACTGGTGGTAGAAGCGTTGATATAACCTACGTTCGTTAGAAAGGCACCTCCCTGAGCACCTCCTACCACACGCTGAAGCTGTGAATAATATCCGTTGCCGTCGGCTGGAGTGGCCGGGCAGGCTCCCACTGCGCCGATACCGATCGCTCCGTTGCAGTTTTCACCCCAGGTCCATACCGAACCATTGCAAGCAAGGGTTATGCCCGTGCTTCCGGACCCTGCATCTACCTTCTGCATAGTAAGTCCGGCAGGAAGCTGAACTTCCAGTGGTACCGTCGAAGTTGCCGCAGCATATTTTGTACTGGTCGCCGGATCTCTTCCGAGCTGTCCGCTGTTATTCTTTCCCCAGGCATAAATCTTTCCGTTGCTGCAGAGAGAGGCTGAATAGGTGTTACCTCCCGAGATCTGAAGATTCTGAGCCTGAAGATTGTTTCCGCCGAGCACAATAAGAAAAATCAGAACAATGCGACCAATTGATTTGTATGTATTATTTGTACCCATAAAAATATTTTTTATAATTTAACTTTATATAATAAATGTTGTATTATATATAATTTATCATATAAAATTAGTGATTTTTTTCTATTTAAACTATAAATAATATTATTTGTTTGTTTGACTTTAAAATACCTTGTTTTTTTATATTGTCAAAGTGTATTTGGCACATAATCAGGCATTTTTGGCGGTTTACACAGTAGTTCGTGTTCTTTAATGCCTTGGCTTTAGCAGGGGCTGGATGGGCAAAAAAAAGACCGGACAGCTGATCCGGTCTTTTTTTGAGAAGTAGTCTGTTTATTTTTCTTTGACCAGCTTCATGGTTTCCGCCAGGCCATTTTCATTGAATATTCTCAGCACATACATACCGGCGGGTAACCCTTCTCCGATATCCAGAGGTTTTGTATTGCTGAGCGTATACCTTTCTACGATCTGTCCGAGCATATTGATGAGCTGTACTTCAAAATCGTCCTGATCATTATTGGAAGTCAGCGTAGCCTTGCCGCCGAATGGATTCGGGAACAGGCTGAAGCTGGTGTTGAATGAATTGATGTTTACAATTCTGCTGTAAATAAGCTCGCCATTCTGATCTCTTTTTACAATGCGATAATATACATTTCTGGCATCCGGTACCTGTGTGTCGTTGAATATGTATTTTCCATTGTACACAGGCATCGTGCCGATCTGGGTAAAGCCGCTCACCGGCTCCAGAGATCTCTCGATCATATAAGGGCTTCGGTCATTATCTTCGATCATTTCCCAGCTAACGATAGCACCAAAATCGGCTTTCACTGCATTCACGGAAATAAACCGGATCGGAAGTACGGTGCAGCTGTTAGCCGGCACCATCACAGAGTCTTTAAGTTTACACTGTGGATGCTGCACATTCGTCGCGAGGACTTTATACCAGACGTTTCCATTGGTAGTTTCAGTGATGGCAGCCGTGGTTTTTGCCGAAGGTGTCCACAGGTAGGTATAGGTATTGGCAGGCGTGTACGGACAAACCACAGGAATATTGAACATCAGATAATCGTTGTTCTGAGTTACCGTTCCGGCACCGAAGCTCCGCCTGAAAACTTCCACACCATTGGGGTTCGTTACCCACACTGTATAGCTCTCGCGCTGATAATTGACAGCATCGGTACGTCGCGGGTCACAGGAACCGGAAGCGGGAATGATGTGAAGTTCTCCCTTGATCGAGTCGCCTGTGCACAATTCAAATTTTCTGGAGATCTGGCTGTTCAATGAAAAAACATCTCCTCTGAATATCTCATACCTTCCGTTGGTGGGAGTGATCTTCATGGTTACATAGCGCTCCCATCGGTTCGGGATATCGCTGACCGCATAGACGGTGTAGTCACACTGGCAGTTATCTCTCACAATATCGGCTTTCATAGAGGTTACGCAGCCAATATTCGAAGTAATTGAGGCATTGACGACGTCATCCAGGTTGTAGTCATAACCGACCACTTGCGAAGTGGTGAAAAAGCAGGCTGAATTGGCGTTGTCGGTAATGGTGATATTGTATACTCCATCGAGCAGATTGTTGATCGTAAAATTGGCTGTCGTCCCAGTCTTCGTCCCGCTGTTCGGTCCTGAATACTGAATGGTGTAGTTCGAAGATCCGGTAATGACTAAATTAATTTTACCTCCTTCCGTATTCTTGCAGGGTGTATTCACCTGTGAAACGGTCGCTGCCAGCGGACAGGCGGAGCAATTGTTTACCGTAACACGGTAAGTGCATGCTTCCGAACAACCGCCGGCCTGGTTGCACACAATCAGGGTAAATTCATAGGCGCCGGTCGTGGTGGAAGTAAACGTGTACGTGCTGTCGTTCACTCCGGTGCTCACCTGTGCGCCGTTTTTAAACCAGGTAAAGGTCATATTCGGCTCTTCGCCTCCGGTAACTTCGCCGGCCAGAAGTAATGACTGTCCTTTGCAGATGGTACCCGTTGGAATATTTCTCGATACAATCCTGGAAGAGGGAGAATATTTTCCTGAGCAGGTAGAATGTTCGTTCCCGTTCGGCCCATGAGGAAGTCCGTCGTCCTGCAGGGCAGGAATCAACGGATTTTCCTTAGGGAACGAGAGGATGATCTCATCGATCACCGGTCCTAGCTGCTTGAAAGGTATCGGGTTTGCAACGCTTCCGGAAATAGCCACGAAAGCATTCTGCACTCTTGTTTTGATCGGATTAAGTTTTGCTGCTGGAGCATACTCATAATAGAAGGCCGTGATGCGGTCGAGGTAAGCGCTTACATCGGTCCAGTAAATATTTCCGTTGTAATAACCCAGCTGTACATGGTTCTGGTGGCCGGCATAGGAGCCGTTGACCGAATTCAGCCATAATTTCCCTCCTGCCGGGATCAATGCTCCGGAGTAATCAGTCTCTCCCGCTGCTCCTGTTCCTGTAGATACCAGCGCTCCCCAATACTGGCGCGGATCATATTGGTATCCCGCATAGGAAGTATTTCCTTCGATGGCGGAAAGGGTCCATGCAATAACTTCAGGATAATAAGCGACGGTGCCGTCAAGGTCCCAGTTATTATTGGTGCGGGTGGCTGCCCGGTTGGAGAACATATTTACCGGATTCGGTCTGGTACTTGGAGCTACATTGGTTTGCGCCATGGTTGCATAGGTTCCTGAGATGCTGCCATTCCATCCGGCGGCCAGGAATTTTTCATAGGCATAAGGGTCGCAAGCCGGGTCATTGAAGACGGTCCACGGGTCCATGTTCCAGGAATATTCCATTAATAAGCTGTAGGTGAAATTCCGGTAAGTCATGGCCAGAGCCTGTGTTTCAAAATCCGCTCCGGGAATATTTCTGTTAAACCCGTCGCAAGGGAAACGTTCAGGCATGATCTGGTTAAGTTCGCCCCAGGCATTATATTCTTCCATCTGGAAGCAGCCTTCATGGCTGTTGGCTCCGATTCCGCATTTGGAAGGCCAGTTAGACATTCCTCCTCCGGTGGTGGTCCACGGTGTATGGCCAGCCGAGAAAGTAGCGCCGCAGTCACAGCCCATGCCGGTTTCATGGCCGGTAATTGCCATATAATAGCCGATTTTGGGGTAATTTACCTGTTTGATCATGTTCCTGTGTAAATTCCAGGAGTGGGCAATGGCAATTGCCCAGGTGGGTCTGTTGGTAGGAATGGTGATCCACATCGGTTTTTCCAGGTTGAGTCCATCCACTCCACCCTGCGGGATACGAATCTCTCCGTAAGGTTCTGCCGTATGGATGAGGCAGTTAGGTTCCCAGGTATCGTATTGAGGATACTGCGGACAATCCTTGATCGGCCAGGTGATGTTATTCCAGTAGCCGCCTGTGCTTGGCTGGCTTAATGCTTCAAAGCAAGATCCTAAGATCAGGATTGAAAAGATGATTAAAGAGTATTTTTTCAGCATAGTTGAGAGAGTTTATACTGTTTTTGATATTTTTTTGTGTTTAATTGATTAAATCAACCCAGTTAAGTAGAATAAATCAATTATTTAAATAAATAATGATAGAAAATTGAGATAAAGTTGTGGTTTTTGGGAGGGTGATTTCCTAGGATGGATATCAGTTAACTTATTGTAAATGAATAAATTAATTAATTGTGGTTTCTCTTCTTTCCCACAATAATGATGGTGTCTCGTTCTAATATTTATCTGAGTGCAAGCATTGGGGGATTCCGCTTTCCGCGGGAATGACGGGAAGGAGAGATTCAATATAAAGAAGTAGGTTCGAAATCCCGGCGTATGCGGGGTAAAAATTTACGCTATTAACTATTCGCCACACTATTAATATCCGAGCTCTCCAGGATCTTTTTTTCATATCCTTTGAGTGCCACATTAATCATGGCTTTGCCCATGGAGCTGGTATCGGTTACCATACCTTTAAAGGGCTTCAGTAAAAAGTAAAGGGGTTTGAATACAAAATAGATCGCATTGTAAAGTTTTGTCTTCGAACGTATGCCATTCAATGGCTGAATATAACCGGGCCTGAACATAAATGCCTGTTTAAAGGGCATGGCAAGCAGGGTGTTCTCGGTTTTACCTTTAACTCTTGCCCACATGGTTTTTCCTTTTTCTGTACTGTCGGTGCTTGCACCTGAAATGTAGCAGAAAGTATACTCTTTGCCGGTTTTCAATAATGTTTCAGCCACCCGGGTGGTCAGATCAAATGTAATTTTACTGTATTCTTCTTCGGATAACCCCACGGACGTAACTCCCAGGCAGAAAAAGCAGGTATCGTATTGCTTCAGCTCATTGCTCAGATTACTGAAATCTGAAAAATCTTTATGCACGATCTCTTTTAACTTTTCGTGTTTATCTCTGCTCTGGCTTCTGTTGATGATGAGTACTGATTCCACGTCCGCACCTTCAAGACATTCCTGAAGTACGCCTTGTCCGATCATCCCGCTTGATCCGAAAATGACAGCTTTTATTTTCATAGTTTTATAATCGAAGCAGTTTTCAATAGTTTTTCAGTTGCATAGGATCAGATCGCCGGAGGTATCTTTAATCTTTTATAATCAATCCGTTCTCCTGATCAAATTGTTTTTTCTCTTCCTCAGTCATCCGGTTTCTTAATACCCTAATCGTATAACCTCCGCGTAATGTATCGTTGTCCAGGTACATCCAGTCGCTGATCCGGTCGGGGTTGATCTGGATCGTATCTCCTTCTTTTACTTCCCTGGTCGACTCGGGCAGGTTATCGACTACTCCTGAAAATTCATCATTGTTCAGCCGAATGTCGCTGATCCAGATGTGTTCGCCTCCATTCGAAGTATTGAACCTGGTTTTCAGCGCAAAAAAAGTATAACCATCCTTACCGCTTTGTAAGGCTTCTTTGAACCGGGAAAGTGTCGCGTTCGCGGTTTTAATGGCTTCGTTCATTTCCTGATCTTCCCTGGTGACCTGTATGATGGCCGGTTCGTCCTTACGTTCATTGCTGCAGGCTCCCAG
>JBJMLY010000537.1:0-3510 GCA_045805025.1 Cytophagaceae bacterium
CCCTGTGTGCTGTGCCGCTTCGCTGGCTACTCTGGAAACCATAGAGCATGAGCGCCTGATTGAGTCAGTGGCTAAGAAGGAAAAGCTTTTCAGGGAACTCCTGATACATCCTGCGATCAAAAGCATACGAAGTAAAGGTCTTCTGATGGCTGTGGAATTTGAGTCATTCGATGTAGTGAAAACCATTATTAAAAATGGCCTTGCTCATGGAATTGTAACAGACTGGTTTCTTCACTGCAGCAACTCAATAAGGATAGCCCCTCCTCTTATCATTACAGAATCGCAGATCAAAGAAGCCTGCACGAAGCTGCTGAATTGCGTTCCCAAATAAAGGTAAAATAGATTTATTTTTTCTTATCAGATCGCTTTACCTTGAGCTGATTTTTTCTAAATCCTTTCCGGTCATAAAATCTTACATGATTATTTTCCTTAAGAATTTTCCATTTCCCGGCTCTGCCGATCTGATCGTCCTGATCCTTCAGAATACGAATTTTCAGATTACCTTCTGCATGGTTTTCATACTCATCAGCACCCTCCCCTCCTACAGCCGTGACCCGGATTCGACGGCAAGGCCTTCCTTCAAATTCAAATGCATCGTTACCTCCAAGGCCTCTTAGGACAATGCGCCTGGTTTCTTTTTTTAAAAACGTCCGTGCAAATTTCAACTCGGGTTCTTCGTTTTTTCTTAGCCTGAAAATCTGTACCTGCATACTATCCTTATGCATGCTAATCAGAAACTTTTCATTTTTATCAGTACCGGCCAGTTCCACATGTTTAGCGAGATAAAGGTAATAGGTAGATGCAACCTTACTCAGTAAGTTCCTTCTTCTTTTAAGATTCGAAGAGATTCTTTTAGAACATAAGGGATAGACCGAAGCGGGAAACAACTTCATGGCTTGATCGATCCTGTGATCCGGTAAGGCTTTTGCAAGACTATCGGCGATTTCAAGCCAGTCCTGTCTGTTCAGTGAATTCAATATTCTATGATCCAGAAAATAAGCGGCCAGGTTTAGCCCGATGACATTTCTGAAGTCTTTATTCATAGATTGAAATTTTGGCTGAATCAGGTTACTGCTTACAATCCATGGGAACAGCCCATCGTCGAATTTATAAAAAGCATGATCCCGGTCTCGGGGTATTGGTTTATAAATCGTTTTTTTACCATACTCAAAGCTGGCCCATCTCCACTGATCTTCATGGCGTCCCCAGTCTGAAATAAGCATGTCAAACAGACGGACTTTTGCAAAGAGTCTTTCATCCACTTCATGGTCGGTATCCTCATATATCTTTTTTAAAAAATGAGGTGTCGTTACAATATTCTTCGAATTACCAAAAAAAGAATCGGATGAGTGGTCACCGCTTGGTTTTTCTTCAAACAAGACGATGGTGTTGCCGAAAACATCTTTAAAAGCTCCAAGCCTCTCATCCCTGGGTACATAAACAATGCGGGGATTGCTATGGTAAATGCCGGCATATTCTTCCATAGCTGCTACCACGGGCGGAGCATAGGGATTTTCCGCCGTATTGCACTCCTTAAGCAGCCGGATCAGAAATTGCTTTCGTACCGGCGCCGGCAAACTGCGTGATGGATCCTTATTAATATTTCTGAGCACATATTGTTTTCCGTCCTTGCCTTCCAGCTTTAAGGTAATGGTCTGGTAATTACCTCCGAGTTCTACAGGTTTCAGACCACCTTTCACAGAATCAATATTAAAAACTTCAAGAGAAACCGGTGCATTCCATACCTCCGCATAATGCTTTCCAAAAAGAAGTCGGTGAAGAAGATTTTTCTTAAAAAATCCGGCCCTCACTATGGTGCTGTCCGATGCATGAGAGAGTATAGGAAAAAACAGAAAAAAAATAAATAGGCTTCTGGGAATCATGCCTGGTTTTTAATCAATTAACTTATAAGCCCTACTGATTGTTATACTAAAAAAGAAGTATATGGAAGCTGTAAAACCAAAATTCAACGATCTGATCAGTAATTCGGAGAAACCAGTATTGGTTGATTTCTATGCGGATTGGTGCGGGCCCTGCAAGGCTATGGCACCTATCATTGAAGAAGTAGCGGGATCCATGCAGGATAAAGTAAAGATCATTAAAATCAATGTGGATAAAAATCAGGGAATTTCAGGAATTTACCGGATTCAGGGAATCCCAACCTTTATCCTTTTCAAAAAAGGAAAAATTGTGTGGAGGCAGAGCGGAATGATCGGCGGAGCTGAATTAAAAAAGATGCTTGAGCAAAATCTGTGAAGCGTCCTAAAAAAAACGGCCCTGAATAAACATTTTAAATTTAAGCGCTGTTGATCCAATATAAGGTCTATAAAAGAAAAGGATATGGAGAGCAGGGAAAGAGAAAAAGAACTATCGTTGGTTTTAAAACAATTCATCAAAGTCATATACATTGACTTCGGCATTCAGAAGCTTACTGGTAAAATGCAAAACTGGTATAAGCTCAGCTGGGAAGATTTTTATTCAGAACTTAAGAAAAAGGATGTACGCTTCAACGAATGCCTGATGAAAGACTGGCAGGATTTCTTCCATAAGCATAAATCAAAAGTAGCTTCGCTGATGGTGTAATCCCTGGCTTATGCGTGTGATAGCGCGTATATCCAGAGAAGGATATAGCCTGTGACAGCGGCCAGCGCATGGCCGAAAGCCATCCATCTTGGAATGTATTCATGTCCGAGGACTTTATCCTTGATAAACATGATCATGCCGCCCAATGCGGCAAATGACAAAAAAGCGACTCCGTAAATGGGTGCGTGCTCCATATCCATGGTCTCATCGGCAACAAAGAAGTACAGAGTTCCTATGCTTGCCAGCGCCATAATTATTTTGGCGGCGACCAAAGGCATAGGCCTCGGCTTATTGTTCAGCACAAAGCTTAAAAGTGTAACTCCCAAAATAGCTGTGACCGAGAAAAGGATAAGGATGTGGAAAATACTCATGGTTATTCCTCCTAAAAGTTTTAGTTAAAAAAACATTATTGCTTTAATAACAGACTATTTTCAGAATTGTTTTAGGGAAATGTTATTTTGACCTGATGGTCTGGTCGGCCGGACTCAGATTTTTTTCTTCTTTCAGCAAGGATTTATTAATGATTACTCCCGCTTTGGCGCCCTCGGCGGCGGCAATGATTACAAGCTGCATATCCCTGGCAGCATCTCCGGCTACATATACGTCTTGCACATTGCTTTGCTGGAAACGGTCCGTATCAATTACGCCTTCCTTTGTAAAAGCACAGTTGAGCTGACTGCCAAGATCTGACTTCTGAAATTGTTCGGAGTTGAAGAAAATCGCATAAACGCAGACCCTCTCCCCGCTTTCAAGTAACACACTTTCCAGCATACCGGAAGACCCCTCCAGGGAGACAATGCGACTCGTATAGATTTTGATATTTTTAAGAGCATAGATATTCCTTTCTTCCTCGGTCAGCGCTCGTCCATCATTAAAGACCTATATATATTCTCTCCATTTCTTTAGTGCTACATATTGTCCTGGACC
>JBJMLY010000538.1:0-3549 GCA_045805025.1 Cytophagaceae bacterium
CAGATATGAATTTCCCTGCAGGAAGAGCAGCGTAGTTCCCGTTGCTCTGACTCTGAAGCCGGTATCCTTAAATATTTCGTTGATATGAGGCTGAATTTCCTTCGTAACCAGGTCGTTCATCTTATTGGTACCTATATCCGCCACTTTACAGCTGAACCTGACCTGACTGCCCGTCGAGTCTACAAAAGACCTGACCAGCCCATCGTTCTCTTTTCCTTTCCCGAAATAATTGGCGATGAACATCATCTCCGACTTACTGCTTGGAAGTCCGTAAAACGCAGGATCCTCGTTATAAAAGGCCTGTCTCGAGCCTTTAACGATATTCAGAATGGAAACCGGAGGAGAAACATAGCTCACTGTTTTCAGGTAGCTTTCAAATTCTTCCAGTTTCTGCAGGTTCTTCAGATTCGTTACTGCGTTTTTCTTGCCGAGATCCACTATGAATTCAAGAGGCATCACGCCTTCGAAGTTCTTTTCAAAGAATACCAGGTCGCCCTTTACATTGCTGCTCTCCGGCAGATCGTCAACCATGTATGATACGGCATTTATTCTGGTGATACCGTAAATACCTATACTCAGCACGATGAAGGTTACTACATAAATAGAAGTTCTGTACCGAAGCACGATATGCTCAAGTGCGAAGTTTACTTTGCGCAGGAAATTAAGATCAAGATGCTTCAGCTGTTTGGCATTGGGTGCAGGGAGATAATACAGCAATGAAGGTATGACCACGATGGTGATCAGGAAGGTAGCCAGACTGATAATACCCGCCACCATACCGAACTCTTTGATGACAGAAATATCCGTAAAGTACAGCACTAAAAATCCGACAGCCGTATTGGCATTCGTCATGAAAGTCAGGAAGCCGATCTTCTCGATAATGCGGCTTACGGCCTTCAGTTTATTGCCATGACGTCTGTATTCCTGATGGTATTTGTTGAACATGTAGATACAGTTCGGAATACCGATTACAATGATCAGTGCAGGCAGAATCCCTGTAAGAAGGGTAATCTTATAGCCAAAGAGCACCAGCGTACCCATTGTCCAGAAAACAGTAACGACAATAACCAGGAACGTGAAAAATACGGCTGCAAAAGAGCGGAAGAAGAAAAACAGGATTACCGAAGTAATGACTACGGCAAGGATCAGGAAGAGCTTGAACTCTTTCTGCACTTTGCCGATCATAATAGCACGCACATAAGGCAGGCCGGCGAAATGAAGCTTTATTCCTGTTTCCTGCGAAAAGACGTCGCAGTGCTTCATGATATTGTCGACAACCTCCGTTCTGCGGGAAGAATTGAGGTATTTCCTTTCCATCGCGACAGCGATAAGCGTAGCTTTCGTTTTTTCGTTGACCAGGAGCTTTTCGTAGAACTTGAGCTCCGAAGCTTTCTTCAAAAGGCTGTCCAGCTCCTTTTGGCTGGAAGGCGCTTTTTCAAACAGAGGCTTCTGCACAAATCTTTTGGTGGCCGTATCTTTGGTCAGCCTTTTGACGGTAGGCAAAGAAACAATGTCATTAATACCTTCCACCTTCAGCAGCTCTGAAGTCAGCTTCTGGTAAGCCAGAAAATTTTTGAGCTTATAAACCGATTCGTCCTTCAATCCTATTACCAGGATATTTCCATCCTCGCCGAAGGTCTTTTTGAACTTTTTGAATTCGATCATCGAAGAGTCGTTCTCAGGAACAACTTTCACGAAGTCATAGGTCATTTCCACTTCCCTGGACTTGTAGGCCATGAAAATGGTGATGAGAATAGTCAGGCCCAGTAGCAGAAGCCTGTTTTTGATGATCAGATTAGATATTTTTACCCACATAAAATTGCGTGACCACAAATGTAATCATTTTTAGTATTTTGAAAGCATGGAAAACGATTTATAGAAAGATTTGATAACCAGGCCCAATCCCCTATTGTTTTGATTTTGGCACATCGGCAGGAATAATTCAGATATAAGGCTGTAATGAACTTTTCATTTCTAAATTTGTATTTATTAAATAGAGATCCACACATCCATATATGAATCTAACCTTCTGGGGAGCAGCGAGACAAGTGACAGGCAGCATGTTCCTTCTGAGGCTCGCAGACGGTTATTCCATCCTTATTGACTGCGGTGCCGATCTTGCCAACAGACATTCCGGAGTTGAATTCCCTTTTCGCCCTTCCGAAATCGATGTGGTTATTCTTACTCATGCCCATATAGACCATTCGGGCAATATTCCTTTTCTGATCAACGCGGGTTACCGCGGACAGATCCTTGGCACAGCTGCCACCCTTGATCTGACCCAGCTGCTGCTCCGGGATTCTGCCAGCCTGAGCATGAAAAGGCTTAAAGAAAACTCCGACCGTAAAAAAATTATCGAAGGAGAATCGGCTATTTTCCTTGACAGACATGTGGATGAAGCCGCAGAACGCTTTGTACCGATCGCTTTCAATGAGCGTTTTGAGCTCAGGCCGGGGTGCTATTTCACCTTTATTCCTACCGGCCACCTGCTGGGCGCCGCCAATGTTTTCATAGAGGCAGAGGAAAATGGCAGCAGCAAATCCCTGCTGTTTTCGGGAGATCTCGGACGAAAAAATTATCCTATTCTGATCGACCCTGCCACACCTCCTCAGGCCGATTATCTGATCTGCGAAACGACTTACGGGAACCGCCTCCATCAGAACGATACCCAGAAGGCCGAAGAGATCCTGGAAAAAGTTATTACCCAATCGTGTGTGGAAATGCCGGGAAGACTTATCATCCCTGCTTTCAGCGTGGGAAGAACACAATCTATTTTATATACCCTGAATAAACTGGCCAAAGCCGGCAGACTGCCTGCCTTAAAAATCTTTGCCGACAGTCCGATGGCAGCAGAAAGCTCCAGAATCTATGAAATCCATCCGGGACTGCTCAATGAAGAAGCCACTGAATTATTCAAAAAGAATGAAAGTCTGTTTGACTTCGACAATCTGGTTCACGTTGAAAATTTCAAAGAGAGCAAAATGATCTCCAATTACCATGAGCCTTGCATTATCATTTCCTCATCGGGCATGCTTACAGGAGGAAGGATGACCTATCACATCAAGAAAAATATCAACAACCCTTTCTGCACGATCCTGCTGGTCGGCTATTCTGCCGAAGGTACACCCGGACATGACCTGATGCAGGGAACGAGGACCATCACCATCAAGGGCAAACACATTCCGGTTGCAGCCAACATCATTAAAACGGACGTTTTCAGCGGGCATGGCGACAAAAATGATCTGCTGGGCTTTGTGAAGACGCAGAAAAATCTGAAAAAAATATTTCTGGTGCATGGAGAGGAAGACAGTATGAAAGATTTTAAAAATCTGTTGCATTCCGAAGGCTTTGAACATGTGGAGATGCCGCAGAAGGGGCAAGGATACACGTTTTAATTTGCCGGAATACCTGAAAAAAAGAAAAGCCCTGTCCGCACTTCGTCTGTCACATCAGGACGCGTCCCGCGCGAACGGTCAGTGAGCCAGAGCGAATGAATCTCTGCGCGCAGCTGATTTACCAAATCTTCATGCTCGCGCGGCAAGAGCTCGG
>JBJMLY010000539.1:0-11582 GCA_045805025.1 Cytophagaceae bacterium
AAGTTAATTTTACCTTGTCAATTGTGGCCTAGAGGAATCTCTGGATATCGGATATGATGTCCGAATATTTTTCTCCGAAATGAAGGCTCACCCATTCAAGCAGCTGTTTCGATTCATCGGGCATTAAATAAGTAAAGGATTTTTTAAGTTCCTTTTCAAACAACCTGTCGTCAAAACTCACCTTTTCTAAAATCAATTTACAGAATTCCAGCATAGGGTTTTAGTTGATTTTATGTCTAACCATCTTAATAATCAGAATGTTTTTGGAATAAAAATTACTCCTATAAATATATACGGAAGATGATCCTGCCGGATTCACCTAAATCAGGAAAAGCCCGGCTGATTTTCAGATCTCAGGAAATCTTCAGAAAAGATCCAGAAAAGCTTCAGAGTCTGATATGAAATTTGTGTAGGATAGGTTAAGTTATTCCGTCTGAAAACGGATAATTATTCTTCAGCAAGACTTTCCCATACTGCATCGGGAAATTGTATGGACGGCGCCGGGATTTATTTCCGGTGTCTCCATACTTACTTTATGATCTGACGGCTTGCTTCTCTGAATTTGTGATCATAGCGTAAAGCATTTTTGGAAATCTATTCTAAACTACCGTTTATTTTTTTGTTCATATCTTTCTGGAATTTTATTTTCACACCGCGGAATTACATAGTGCCCCCATTTCAAAGCAGAGTAATGACAGATTCAAAAATTCAAATTTATTGAAAGAAAGGAATCAAATAATCCGGGCAGATGTTCTTTTTCAAAGAAGCGAAATATCCTATATTTGAAATAAATAATCGTATGAAAACCAGGAGCATTAATGGAGTTTTTTTTAGAAGAAAATTGCTCAATCTTTTAATAATGGTGCTGTCTGCCTATGCACTGACTTTCCTCTATTTTTTGACAAAGTTTATAATAACATTAACGAACAATAAATCCGCTCTGGAATTTAACGCAGCTACTATGCAGGAACCTGCTATTGAATTTGTGATGGCTGCCTTATGCATGATGTTCGCTTATATCTGTTTCAGGATACGAAAAAATATTAAATCTTAAGTATCAGGTTTATTTTTTACCTGATCGCATTAGTAGATTTATGTAAATTTTGATCCAACTAAGTACTAAAAAACAAGAGCGAGTAACAACGCGAGAGCGAGTTTTGTTCTCGCTTTTCGCTTTTACTCGCTCTTCTGTGCACGCGTAGGGAGTCGAACCCCAAACCTCCTGATCCGTAGTCAGGTGCTCTATCCAGTTGAGCTACGTGTGCAAGACTGTTAATCTTTTACTCTTTATCAAACATTAGTTCAGTGAGTCAGGTGCCAATGACTTTATCCCAGTTGAGCTACGTGTGCAAGACTGTTTATCCTATACTTAGTAAAACAGGCCTCAAAGATAATACAATAAATTATATTATGCTACCCATGTTTAAGCAACATTCTTAAACTGGTTCTGACAATGGCACCCATACTCCTGCAGGCCAGGAATTCCTTGTCTTTATAATGCTCCGACAGCTCTTTGCGAAGCTGCAGAATATTCTCGGGGTGGGAGATTTCGTCCTGCATCACGGCTTCTCCCAGCTCCTTGATCCGGTAGCGTGCTCCTTTGATCCTGGTGGCGATCATGGCTCTTTCCTCTTTCTGATACTGCATCACGCTTTCAGGGGTAAGAACGGCCAGACCCATTTGTATGATGGGATTGTTCTGCTTGAAATACTGAGGCATATACACCAGCTTTTTCCCCTCGTACGACTGCTGATCAAAGTCTATAGCCCTGATCCTGTAATGTATCTCTTCAAAATCGGGGGTAACTTCCACCACAAAATTGCTGGAGTGCATATCGCCCAACAGCCTCACGAAACAGCGCTCATTGAATTTTACAAACTCCTTGGCCAGGCGGATCTTATTAAGATTCTCGTCATGCAGGTAGTTTTTGATGAACATATCCCCGGGTATTCCCACAATGTGCTCTTCGATCAGGGTGTCTTCATCCACGTAGAAATTGATCTTATTGGGCGACAGAATATGTTCAAGCTCAAGCCCGTAAATCCGGGAGGCATCGGCATTCTTAATATAAAAGTAATCGAAGTTGTCGTTGATCTTATTGACGATCCGCACCCGGAATGGCTTGGTATTCCCATATACGCAGAGATCAATCCGGTCAATGAAAAGATGTCGCATTACCGACATATCCCCGTTGGCTTTCAGGATCGCGTAGATCTTTTTCAGCCCTTCGTAGATATGGTTCATGTCGTCCTGGGGATAAAAGACAGTCACCCAGAGCGTGTCGGCATTTTTGGCATCGTATAAAGGGATGGAATTATCGAAGCGGGTCAGGTCACTGTAGGAAAGAGGCATCTTGAATTCCCGCAGGTAGGAAAGCAGGTATTTTCTCAAGGGCTTCTTGATCTTAAAAGGGATCTTTTTCTTACTGATCATCCTGACTAAGTTAAGCAAAATTTCACCTGCATGCCGTTAAGTCTGTTATATTTGTAGTTATGGCTGAAAAAGAGAAAATCCTTTTTATCATCAATCCGGTTTCGGGAAGGAACAGGCGTAAAGATATGCCCGAACTAATCAGAATGCATATTGATCCGGCAGCTCTGGAACCTATGATAGCCATGACAGAAGCCAGAGGACACGCCACGGAGCTTGCCCGCGAAGCCTTAAAGCAAGGAATAAGAAGGATCGTGGCGATAGGGGGTGATGGTACCATCAACGAAACGGCCAGGGCTCTTTTAAATACGGAAGCCGCTTTCGGGATCATTCCTTCAGGTTCCGGCAACGGACTTGCCCGGCATCTGGGCATACCGCTCGATGCGGTAAAAGCCTTGCAGCTCCTGAACAAAGCTCAGATAATTTCCATGGATACCGGCAATGCCAATGGTAAGCCTTTTTTCTGTACAGCAGGCGTCGGCTTCGATGCTCATATTGGGAAAGTCTTCGCGGATAAAAAGGTAAGGGGCTTCCAGACGTATATCAGTTCAACGTTTAACGAGTTCTTCCGCTACAAACCATCGGGCTATAAATTGAACATCGAAGGCCGGGAAATCCAACAGAGCGCTTTCTGCATCACATTTGCCAATACCTCTCAATACGGAAACAACGCCTACATTTGTCCGGATGCAGATGTGCAGGACGGATTCCTGGATATCTGCACCATCGCGCCTTTTCCATCCTATGCAGCCTTCGATATGGCCAGAAGACTTTTTGACAAATCCATTTTCCGTTCAAAGTACGTCAGCCGGATAAAGATCCGTGAGTTTGTGCTGAGCAGCAATCAGAATATGGTCATGCATGTAGACGGAGAGCCGCACGAAGAAGGAAAACAGATCCTCGTGAAAGTGCTGCCCGGAAGTCTGAAGGTAATGGTTGGTCTATAGTCATTGGTCATTAGAGAGTCTATTTATCAAATGGAACAGATTATAGTCTGCAGTCTTACTTAAACAATCATTGTTATTGGATTCATTAAGATTATGAGCAGTCCTAATGACTATTGACCAATGACTTTTTTAATGACTAATCACTGAATAACAATCCCCAGACTGTCAGTCGTCGAAGTCTGGAAAAGCCCTAAGGCTCCATTACTGAAATTTCCCTGGGCATTGGCCGGAGGGCTGGAGAAAAATCCTCCGTCGTTCTGGATCTGTGCTTCAAGTCCTGTATAAAAATCGAAGGCCTCTTTGGTAATAGAGAATACAATGACACTTGCGGTATCGAATTTCTGATATGCGTATGGAAATTCAAGTCCCTGTACACTGCCTTTCACGGCCTGGTCGTCGGCAATCCAGATATCGTTGGGCTTATTCAGCAGGGTATCGTTTCTGAAAAATTTCCACATATAATAATTGGTCTCATTTTGAGGTTCCTGGGAAAAAGCAAGGGGATAATAGGCTTTTTCATGAAAAATATCTTTCTGGGGATAGTAAATATAGCCGAGGCTGTCTACGGGATAAAGATCGGGTAACGTGGAGACAGCAGTGTAGGTGGTTCCGTTTACAGCTACCGTCATGGTATAGGTACGAAGTTTAACACCGGTTGTCGTATTCGTTTTGTAAATGCCCGGACTTACCTGTGTGAGGGTATCTATATTTCCCGTGTTGTCGCTGATGATCACCAGCGCGTTAGTGACAGGAGGAGGGGTCTGATTATTGTAATAATCGGCCGAGGTCGTTATTTTAACCGTATAGGGTCCTGGCTTATCCGTGATCAGTCCTTCAATGACGATTTTAGGATCGGTAGAATTCAGATCTACGTCCAGTACTTTTTCGCAGGAACTCAGCGAACAGATTGCGGCGAAAAGAGAAAATAATATCGTGAGCTTCTTCATAACTAGAAATTAAAATTATAGGTGACAGAT
The DNA here is from genome assembly GCA_045805025.1 of Cytophagaceae bacterium. Taxonomy (GTDB): domain Bacteria; phylum Bacteroidota; class Bacteroidia; order Cytophagales; family Cytophagaceae; genus DATMOV01. The sequence goes on from JBJMLY010000539.1 coordinate 4,355, forward strand.
GGCAGCCATCTGAATAAATAAACCATAACTACTTCTTTTTCTCCGGGATGGTCTTTCTTGTCCCGGGTATAGATCGTATATGGATTTCTTCTTCCATAAAGATTGTAGACGGAAAAATTCCAGCTGCTTTCCCATCTTCTTCCTTCTACCTTTTTGCTGTTCAGGTTTACTGAAATATCCATGCGATGGTAGGCTGGCATCCTGTATCCGTTTCTTTGTGTGTAATAGGAAGCCGTTAAATAATCAAAGCTGTAGCGTGCCGCAGGAAGGGTAAAAGGTCTGCCCGATCCGTATATCCAGTTGCCTGCGATGTTCCAGCGCTCGTTGAAGTCGTGTGAGATTACAAAATTAAAATTATTCCGGCGGTCGTAGCTGGCGAAATAAGTGTGGCCTTCGTTCACTCCTGGTATTTTTCTCTGGGTCTTTGACCAGGTATAGCTGATCCAGCCGGTGGTTTTACCTTTGTTTTTACGTACGAAAAATTCAAGTCCGTACGACCATGATTTGCCTCTTCTCAGTTCGGTTTCAATATGAGGGTTCAGGAGGAGATTGGCATTGTCCTTAAAATCGACGGCATTGTGCATCCACTTATAGTATCCTTCCACGGAAGCTTCAAAGGTGTTATTCAGGAAATTTCTGAAATAACCGGTAGCCACCTGATCGGCTTTCTGTGGCTGTATATAAGGTGTGCTCGGCACCCAGATGCTGGAAGGTATGGGCGAAGTGGAGTTTGACAAGAGCTGTATGTATTGTATCGTGCGGTTGTAGGAAGCCTTGATGGAAGTTTCGTCCGTCAGCATATAACGGCCGGATACTCTAGGCTCAAACCCTCCATAGGTCTTGATGGATTTAAAAGAATTGTACTGTACCGTATCGGTGATGTTGGAGGCCAGCAGGTCGCCATTGTATTTATAAAGAACTCCTTTGCCGATGTTGGTAAACAAAGAATAGCGCAGGCCGTAATCGATCGTCACCCGGTTGCTGAACTTCTGTTTGTTGCTGATGTAAAAAGCTTCATCGATGGAATGGTATTTGTCAATCACCACTTCCTTGAATAAAGAAGTATCGCTGCCAGGCTCGAACTTACCGGGATTATAACTTCGATGAGTGATTGTCGTTCCGAAGGTGACTTCATTTTTCTTATTAGGGACCCAGGTAAAGTCGTGACGGAACGATTTTTCGATCACTCCGGTGCCAAATTTAAATTGTTGTATTCCCAGATCGAAGCTAGAGGTGTAATCAAAGCTGGAAAATGCAAGCACCGAATTTGAAACCAGCTTTTCATTATACAGGTGATTGAACCGAAGAGAAGCGGTGGTGTTTCCCCAGTTAAGTCCGAAGAGCCCGACGAAGTCAAAAATATCTCTTCCATGATAGCCCGACAGGTAGAGCTTGTTTTTGTCGTTGAATTTATAATTCAGCTTTAAATTGAAATCGTAAAAATAAAGTCTGTCTTTTTTAATGTTCGGATTGTTGGAAAGCTTCAGGAAGAGGTCTCCGTAAGTCCTCCGTCCCGACAGCATGAAGGAGCATTTGTCTTTTTTGATGGGCCCTTCGATCATCAGCCTGCTGGATATTAAGCCAATGCCGCCCGACATTTTAAATTTTTGTGGATTGCCGTCTCTGGTTCTGATATCCACCAGTGCGGAAAGTCTTCCTCCATACTGAGCAGGAATCCCTCCTTTATAGATCTCCGCACTTTTCAACGCGTCTGAATTGAATATGGAAAAGACACCCAGGATGTGGGAAGCATTGTATACCGGCGCGTCATCCAGCAGTACCAGATTCTGGTCCGGGCTTCCACCTCTTACATAAAGACCGGTGTTTCCTTCGCCCGCCACCTGTATGCCCGGCATCATCTGCATATTCTTGATCACATCCACTTCGCCGAAAAGTGCAGGCAGCTTTTTGATAATCTTGATGTCAATTTCATTGGCGCTCATCTTCGTGTCTTCGACATTGACACTTATTTTTTTGTCTTTAATTTCCACTTCCTGCACTTCCGGCTCTTCCATAGACATGGGAAGATCAAGTGTGATATCATTCTTAAGGTTTATTTTACGCGAAATGGTTTTATATCCGAGATAGGAAATTTCAATAGTATAGATTCCGGCGGGCATGCTCAGAGAAAAATTTCCATTTTCATCGGCGGCTGTACCTTTGCCGTTTTCTTTAATAAGAACGCTTGCATAAGCCATTGCGTCTCCGCTAAGACTATCTTTCAGAGTTCCTTTGATGGTATAAGTTTCCTGCGCGAGGGCTGCGGTAGAAATAAAAAATATCAGAAGAGCCAGCAGGCTTTTAATCTTTATCATCTGCATTGAATTATATGCAAAGATAACAGTTAAATCTATTCGTAAAATGTCCGGTTTGAGTGCGTGTAAGGTTATTTGAAGGCCTATAATGGAAAAAGTCCGTCAAACGGACTTTTTCCATACTTATAAGTTTAAGGATTGTATACTCTTATCTTCTTCCTGCCTTATTGGAAGTGACCGTTTTGCTGCTCATAATTCCCTGGCTGGCAGAAATTGTATCCGAACCGTTTGGAAAATAATGATAACGCGAACCCGGATTTATAGAGCCCTGTTCCGGCATCACATCGGCGCTTTCCCGGGTAGTTCCGCAGGAAGTTAGAAAGATTGCCATGATGCCTGTTGCGAATATAATATTTTTCATAGTCTGCTGTTTTAGTTACCAACCTTGATTCACTGAACTGCTGTCTTGCTTTACCGTATTGCTCGAATCGCCGGTCAGTACATTGTCTGTAAGCTCCTGTTCCATCGGAGGCACGGCATTTTTTGTATATTTTGGTTTCTTTTTATAGCGCAGTTTTGCGTACGCATGACCTGCATAGCTCGATCCTGTGCCTACGCCCGAGGCTCCATTGTGGTAAGTGCTTCCACTGTTATAGGAAGTCCTGCTTTCCTCGGCTGCCGAGTGCATCAGCAGGGAATCCAGATGCGTCATGGGCGCCGCTGCTTTTTCGGGCTCACTCGCCGGGTTTACTGTATTTTTTGTGCTGCTTACTTTGGGTGCAGGCGAGCTTGTATAATTGGCGGCACCCGAGCTTTTTTTATTGGAATTGCAGGCTGCTAACAAACCCGCTACTGTCAATGTTAAGAATAACTTTTTCATATCCCTCTCTTCTCCGTTTTCTGTTATACTTAAATAAGTTTGGAATCCGGATTTTTGTTTTCGCTTCTTTTACTTTTTTTGCGCGATAACAACCCGGATTCCAAACTGCCGAATTCCTGGATTAAGGATTCTTCCTGTTGCTCACATTCGGTTCGCCGCCTCCGTTATTATAAGGGGTTACGACACGGTTGTAACTTCTGGTGCTGCTGCTTTTCAATGGCTCCAGATCCTGCCGTATCATAGAATCCGGCCTGGAAATACCTGTTACCTGGTAATTCGAAATGTTTTCTTCTGCACCTGGACTTACCGAACCTTTCGTGCGGTCCGGATCCATATACGGAAGGCCTGCATCTGAATTTTTTGTGATACTGGCTGTCGTATCAACCATCACGCTGGCGCTTTCTTTCGTTGTTCCACAGGAGCTGAGAATAAATCCCAGCAGCCCTATTGATAAAATAATATGTTTCATGATCTTCATTTGTTTTATTACCAACCCTGATTAACTGAACTGCTGTCTGGTGTTACGGCATTGCTCGAATCAATCACCTGTACATTGTCGGTCAGTTCCTGTTCCATCGGAGGCACGGCATTCTTCGTGTATTTTGGTTTCTTTTTATAGCGAAGCTTTGCATAAGCGTGCCCTGCATAGCTGGATCCCGTACCTACGCCGGATGCTCCGTTGTGGTAAGTGTTTCCGCTGTTATAGGAAGATCTGCTTTCTTCCGTTTTGGAATGCATTAGCAGCGAATCCAGGTGTGTCATGGGTGTCGTCGCTTTTTCAGGTTCATTGACCGGACTTACTGTATTTGCTGTATTTTTTGAAGTGCTGTTGGTCTTTGCTACAGGGGTGCTTGTATAATTAGCTGTGCCTGAACTTTTTTTATTAGAATTACAGGCTGCTAAAAGACCCGCTACTGTTAATGTTAAGAATAACTTTTTCATATCCCTCGTTCTCCGTTTTCTGTTCTATTAAATTAAGCCCTCCGCGAAGGCTTTTGTTTGCATATGGTCCGGTTTTTGCGTTTCTATCGGTAAAATTGATATTTTGAGTCAGGAGTATTATTTTTAGGAAAACAAAAACCGGAACTTATGAAATTATATCTATTCGCATGCCTGCTGGCATTTTTCACCCTCGGCACCCTCAGCGCCCAGGACTGTATCAAGGATTTTCCTTTCCAAAAGGGAACTCTCTATGAGGAAACCTCTTACGATGCTAAAGATGCAAAAACAGGAAAAACAGTTTTTACCGTAACGGATCTTACAACTGCCGGCGGAAAAGTCGAAGCTACCGTTCATTCGGTGCATTACGATAAGAACGATGTAAAAGGAAATGAATCGGATTTTAAAATCATCTGCGAAGGAAACAAACTGATGTTTGATGTAGCCGGTATGATGTCGGGTATGCAGACTCCAGGCCCTGGCGGGGATAAAGCGAAAGGAATGGAAATGAAAATGGAGTCAGGCTTTATTGAAATGCCCAGAGAACTTTCAGTCGGCCTGGCCCTGTCTGACATAACTATGAAAATGAAAATGGTGGACAAGGCTTCACAAACAGAAGTGGGAACCGTTACTATGCTGACATCACACCGTAAAGTGGAGGCTAAAGAAAATATTACCACACCTGCTGGCACCTTTGAATGCTTTAAAATCACCGGCGATGTGAAAACCGATACAAAATTGAATATGGGAATGAACATTCCATCGAATACTGGTAAAACCGTCCAGTATATTTCAAAAGGAGTGGGCATGGTAAAAACCATGTATTACAATTCCGACGGAAAACTGATCAATTACAGGATTCTTACGAAATTCAAAAAGCAATAATTATAAAATGATCTGATAAAGCGCAGGGTGAAAGCTCTGCGCTTTTTTTTATTGTTTGCAGGCCGGGCACTGATAAACTTCCATCGATTTATCGGTAAATAAATAGGCTCTCTTATCTCCGAGCAGGGCATACTGAAATTGTTTTCCTTCCGGAAGCTTGATCTTACTTTCCTCACCGGTATATATGTCATAAAGCCTGATATGGCCGTCTTCTATAAAATACAGGCTGTTTCCCTGAAAGCTGAAATAATTCAGGCCCTTAAACTCAAGCTTGCTTTTGTAATTTCCCAGATTGTCGAAAACCAGGATTCCTGAATTCTTATCGTTGACGAAAAGCAGGTTCTGATATTCTCTCATGAAATTGAAGTCGTAGGTTTTTTTATCCAGCACCAGTTCCAGAGGCGTGTGTATGATCAGCTTGTTGTAGGTAAGATCCAGTTTTTTTAAGCTGAAGTCATCATCGTCTATAATCCATAGATTGTTGTCGCCGGTAAACGTGGCAAGCCTGGCGAAGCCAACCGATTTGTCCTGGTCCTGTCCTTCTTCATCCAGAATGAAGTTGGGAGTTTCGGTCAGAAATCTGTTTAGAAAAATAAATTCCTGGTAGTTCCGGTAGAACACCAGGATGTTCACGTTTCTCCAGGCTTCGAGTAAGGTTACATCGCTGTTTTTCCTTGGTGAAAAAGTCAGCAGCAGATTTCCTTCCTGGTCGTATTTGTAAACATTGCCGCGGTCGTCGGCATAATAAATAAAATTGTAGCGGTCGATCGAAACTTTCTGAACAGGCAATGTAGACACCGATTTGATCAGGCGGAGCCCATCCTCATCCTTGATCCTTAAGGAAGAAGCGGTAAAAGCCAGAAGGCTCAGCAGGATGCCTGCCACGATATGGTTAAACTTTTTCAAATTCCTTCAATTCCAGATTTTTGCCGTCGAAAACTGCATAGGTGAAATAATGCACCCATTCTCCCAGATTAATATACCTGCTTTGTTCTCCCACTTTTATATCTAACGGCAAATGACGGTGTCCGAATATATAATAGTCCTGATGTTCCTTCTTTTCCTGCTCCCGGCAATAAACCAGCAGCCATTCATCTTCGCCCAAAAACTTGTCTTCCTTCTTCATCTGACTGGCCCGGCTGTTCCTGGAGCAATAGTTTGCAAAACCTATGCCGATATTGGGATGGATCAGTCCAAAAAGCCATTGGGCAGCCTTATTGGCGAATACTTTCTTGATAAATTTATACCAGTGGTCGCCAGGACCGAGACCGTCGCCATGGCCCACCATGAGTTTTTTGCCGTTGTACGTAAAAATCTGAGGCTCTCTGTAGATGGGAATGCCTAGCTCCTGGGTAAAATAGCCGAATAGCCACATATCGTGATTTCCGGTAAAAAAAATGATTTTAATGCCTGCATCGGAAAGTTCGGCCAGTTTTCCCTGCAGTCTGATATAGCCTTTGGGTATCGCTTCTTTGTATTCAAACCAGAAATCAAAGATATCGCCCACCATAAAAATGGTATGAGCTTCCGCCTTGATCGAATCCAGCCAGCGCACGATCTTTTTTTCTCTTTGTCTGCTGCTTTCATAGTCAGGTACACCCAGATGAAAATCGGAGGCAAAGAAAATCTTCTTTCCTTCAGGAATTTGTTCAGTGGGATGTATCATCGATCAGGAAAAGGATAAGTTCTTGTGGTCCATGCGCGCCCATGACCAGTGTTTTTTCGATATCCGAGGTGCGGCTGGGGCCGGTCACCAGGCTTATCATGGAAGGCATAGCCCCCTCGTATTTTTTGCGGATGGCGGATAAGCCATCCTTAATATCTTCCACTATCTGCGATGTATACGCAATGACGATGTGAACGGGAGGATAAATACCGAGCCTTCTCCCGGAAGCATTTTTAGAAGATACGATCAGGCTTCCGGTACGGGCTACCAGACTTTCGCAACTCGTTATACCGATGTTGCAGGAAAGAAAATCGTCTTCGGAGTCTGAGAATGGAATCTTTGCTTTGCTCAGCATTTTTTTCAGCACCTCTTCGCGCACGAAGATTTTTTCCAGTCCACGACTTTTTGCCAGGCCGCTCAAGGAGTTTTCGAAATCAGCTTCGTCTTCGCAGTAAATAAATTCGCCTTTGGTCCCTACGAAATTTTCGGCAAAGACAACAGAAAGATCCTGTTCAGGATCCTTGGTGAAAATTTCCGCACTGAAATCAGGCTCGGGCATGGCAGGCTTACGCTGCAGCAAAGCTTTACGCACTTTCTTCAATA
>JBJMLY010000540.1:0-5106 GCA_045805025.1 Cytophagaceae bacterium
AAAATACTATTCGCTCTCTTATTCAGTTTCGTCTTTACATGATCCTGGTTGAAGTAACGGTGGTTCATCCAGAGGAGTCCTATCAGGGCAAACAGGTTCACATAGTGCATCATAAAAAAAGCGAAGTGTTTCTTGCCCAAAAGCAGGAAGTCGTTACGAAGCTCCACCGTCTCATGATGCAGGAAAGTCATGAAGAAGGCAAAATTCATCAGTATCAGTACCGAAAGGAAAGCCTGGAAAAGGCGAAGCGCTTTCCAGCGGGCGTATACACTTAAGGCGATCAGGTAAATGCTGTAATATGTACCCATGACGATAACCGTATAGTGCTCGGGAAGAATATATTGCTTCATCTGATAACGCATCTCCAGGTGAATGGCTGAAAATATCACGACGATACTTACATAGCGGATTATATTCCGCAGGTCGTCGGATTTCATGATTACAAAATTCTCTGCAGGATCATTCTTTTTAAGCAGCAGACTATAAAGTATTAGAGAAATAACCGCCACCACGCCTGTGGCAAAGCCCCGGTTGACAAGCAGAGCCAGGACTTCTTCATCCCTGATATAAGTCAGGTAGATCTTGTTCCAGTCCATGACCAGACTTACCCACATGAGCACCATAACGATCAGAGAACCTGTACGCATAATTTTGATCCCCGACTTCTGCGACAGCCATAGAAGAAGCACTGCTTCAGCCGCCCAGAACAAGGTAATGTTATTCCCTTTAAGCTGGATCGGGGCACTTAAGCTGATAAAGGTAAGCACCAGCCCTACCAGCAGGTACACCAGGTTTCTGTCGATCCTGTTCTTTTTATAGAGGAAGAAGGCAAAGCCGAAAAAGAAAACGGCATTGGAAACCGTAAACAGGCCGTTATATAATCCTTTGTCAAACTGCTTCACGATGGCAATCCCAGCCGCAAAATACAGGGCCGAATTGCTCAGGATCAGGGTAAAGTCCAGGGGCGTGAATTTATTTCCTTCGCGCAAATTGTTGATGATGTTCATCAGGAAGAACACCAGGAAAAAGGCTGTCGCGAAAACAAAAGCGCCGGTGAGAGGGCCGTCCTCGATATACAGGATATTCTTGCTGGTCAGCCACCCAAAATAAATAAGAACCGTCAGCACATAGCAGATAATATTCAGGGAGATCCATTTCTTAAAATAACCCAGCACCAGCATTCCACAGTTTAAGATGAGCAGGTAGCTGAACAGCACCTTATAATTGCCTTCTCCGGAGCTGACCATGAAGGGAGAAAGAAAGCCCCCGAGGATAGCAAGAATAGCGATTTCGACCCGGTTGTACGCGATGGCAAAAAGCACGGTAAAACCTGTTATGCCCACCATAAGGGCAAAGGCGATGGTCTGATTCGTTTTAGCCACTTCGGAGAAAATATGATACTTCTGATAAGCGATGGCAATCGTGAGGTAAAGAATGGCCACGCCCCCTCCAATCAGCACTGAACTGAAGGCTTTGTAATTTTTCCGGAGATAATGCGCGAAGCCTAATAAAATCCCGCCGCAGAGCACACCGACCATAACTCTTCCTACCGGACCGATCCAGTCCTTGTCAATAGCATATTTCACAAAAATCCCGATACCGATTACCAGAATGGCTATACCGATCTTGTTGATCAGGTTTTCCCCGATAAATTTTTCCAGGTTGGGATTTCTTTCGAAAAACGATTTCTGAGGTACTTTAGGCCTTAGCACTTTCACAGGCTCAGGCATAGCAGGCTTTTTAACCACAGGAGGCGTGATAACGATAGGCACCTTTTTCTCCTCTACCACCGGCTTTAATACAGGCTTCACCTCTTCCTTCACTACGACAGACTCTTTTATTTCGGAATAGTTAAGAGCATCGGCCTTGATCTTATTCAGTTCGGATTTGATGTCGTCGATTTTGGAGATCAGATTCTCAATGCGGCGGCTTAGGTTGTTGTTATTTTCCATGTCTTATTGATAGGATCTTCTATAAATATATACAATTAATGAGAAATAAATAAGAGAACCGGGAGGCGAACAAGATCAGAGCTTTTGGAGAAAGGAATGAAGAATTTCTTCCAGTTCAACCCTGTGCTTCCGCATAAAATCTTCGTGCTTCCCTCCTTTAATGAAATGCAATTCCTTATAGGCAGCTCCACAGTTCTGATAAAGTTTGACTGTTTCCTCTGTCTTTATCTGCGCCTCGGAATCTCCTGCTATGATCAGCACAGGCGCTTTGCATCTCGTGATATATTCTTCGGGTTTCATGGTATTGATCCTGATGTCTGCGATTTTTTCGATCCAGAATCTGAGAGGAGCGTACGCGAGATCAGGCAGATGCAGTTTCTTCACCCTGTTTTGAAAGGCTGTTTCCAGGTTGTCGTAGCACGATTCGAGCACCATGAATTCATAATCAGGCTTATGGGCCAATGAATACAGAATCGTGGCGGCCCCCAGGGAGCATCCATGCACCCCTATCTTTTTATAGCCACGTTCTTTCAGAAAGCGATAGGCGGCAATCAAGTCCAGGGCTTCGTGCCAGCCGAAACTCACGGTACTTCCTTCGCTTTTGCCGCTAGCTCTCAGGTCAGGCAGAAGGACAGTGTAGCCCTGGTTCAGGTAAAATTCTCCCCGGCTTACAGAAGAAGTTCGGTTTCCGCCGATGCCCGCGAGGAGGATTACAGCTTTTCCGGATGAATCGGCCTCCGCAAACCATGCAGAAATAGTTAACTGACCGGAGGTCCGGAATTTCACCGACTCTACTTGTCTTCCGGCAAGTTTGGTAATATCTTCAAAATTTTTTGGGTGAGAACGTGTGACAAACCAGGCCCCGGCAAAGCCGATAAAAAACCAAAGCAGCAGCAGGCCTGTGCAGGCGTAGAGGATCTTCCTGAATTTTTTCATGCGCTTAGTTCAGTACCTTCTTCAGCATATCCGTCATAGCGGGATAGTGGATCAGGTCGCTGTGCGTTCCGCCGGGAATGGTGATAAAGACATCGTCTTTCTTGATCAGCTTTGAAAGTCTGAGGCCTTCCTTATAGGGCACAACCTCATCCGCTGTTCCGTGAAAAATAATCACAGGAACACTCACTTTCGGGATCCATTTATCGGTATGGATCTTATAGCGGAGTATGACGCCGACAGGAAGGAAAGGAAAATAGTGTTTGCAGACGCTTTGAAAACTATAGTAAGGCGTTTCCAGGATCAGCATTTTAGGATGGCTGACGGAAGCTACCTTAGTCGCGAAGCCTGTACCCAGTGACCTGCCGTAAACTACGATCTTATTTTCAGGATATTTGGTAAGCAGATAATCGTACAGAAATTTTCCATCGCGGTGAAAAGCCTCTTCGCTCAGCGGCCCAGTACTTTTGCCATAACCCCTGTAATCGAAAATAAACAAGTCGTAGCCGTATTTGGCAAAGGTTTCATTGACTTCGGCCCAGCTGTCCATGGCTCCGGCATTGCCGTGGAAATAAAAGATAACACCTTTAGAATCGGGTACGGTAAAATGTAAGGCATTAATCTCGACGCCTTCTTCGGGTTTCAGAAAAACTTCTTCGAATTTTTCTTTAAAGCCAAACCTATATTCCCTGGAGAGATGGACGGGGTGAAAGATCATGCTCTCCTGCTTAACCTTGACAAAGGTGCAGGCTGCCCCATAGAGCAGAAATAATCCTATTACAATTCCTATAAACACTTTCCTCAGAATTTTCATTCTAAAATACGGATTTAATTGAATGATTGTTCGGAAGGACTGACAAAATTAAAAGCTGACCAGTCCCCAGTATACCCCTTTCACTACTTCAGCCATCTTACTGAAATTCAAGGTGTCCATCGTATCCGATTTCTGGTGGTAATTCTTATTGCGGTAAAAAGAAGTGTCGGTAATCATGATAGCGCTGAATTTATACTTCCAGTAGTTCAGATGGTCTGAAAAATCAATACCCGTCATAGATTCCGGGGCATTGATGGATTCCACGCCGATCGAAGAACCTTCGAGCATTTTCTTTTTCATATGCTTGGTCAGCTCGCTATCGCCCATTTTACCGACCACCGCAATGAAGTTGCCCGTGGAAGGATAAAGTGTTTTCAGCGCTTTTACCGGATATTCCTGCGACTTAGGCTTATCGCTGAAGTAGCCGATCATTTCCAGGCAGATCATAGCCTTCACTTTAATATTGTTTTCAGATAAATACTTTGCGTGCACGGCGCTGCCCATCTGGGATGTGCGGAAAAAAGGTGGCTCTTCCAGGGTATAAGCCACCAGGTCGATCCGGTACTTCAATTCCGGCTTATTCACCTGAAGGATACGAGCCAGTTCCAGAAGCCCGGCTACTCCACTGGCATTGTCGTCTGCCCCCGCCTGCTCCTCACAGACGTCGTAATGGGCACCTACGATAATACGCTCCGCATCCTCCGGACCGTAAGAACAAATAATATTTTTAACCTCCACCCCTTCTACCAGATACTTCTGCTCTTCGACCTGATAACCATACTTTTTAAACTCCGCCATAATAAAAGCCGCCGAAGCATTCAAAGATTGCTGATTATAAAAATTGCGGGGCTTGGTCGTAGTCGTCAGAAACTTAACGGTATTCTTCAGGTTCTCCTCGCTGACCGGCACATTAGCGTTGAGATCCCGCAGCACCTTTCCCAGAATCGGATTTTTAATCAGGAAGATGAAAGCGGAGATCAGAATAACAATAAAAGCGGAGGTGTAAAGCATTTTCTTCATAGGATAATAATTAAAAAGTAATTAATCAGCGGCCCTCTTATAACGGAAGCAGTCCTTGATTATTTCAAATGATACAGCACGGATTCGTCAAAAGGCGCCCAGGTCGCCGTCTTAACACCCGCTTTCTTCAGTCCGGCATTAGTCCACACGTTGCAAGTCTTATAAAAGGAATAGCTGCTGTTCGCTTCGTAAAAATTATCGTTGGTGCCTGAATAATGATGACCAGGAAGTATAACATAGGCACTGTCATTATTTTTCTTGAAAGTCTGGTCAATATAATTCACCAGCTCTTTGTATTGCTCTTTTGAAATCGTAATTTCTCTGGTGCTTTTGTTAAGGACCGGCTCTCCGGTTTCATAGCTTACATGCATGCAGCTGGGGCCTCCC
>JBJMLY010000541.1:0-3517 GCA_045805025.1 Cytophagaceae bacterium
GGCCCTTTTCCGGACCCAGTCAATGGAGTCTCTGTGGCCAATATTAACCTGAAAAACTACCTGGTATCCAAAGGGCTGAATGTTTCCAGCATTAACACCAACTTCCGCAATGTAAGTTCGAAACAGGGTGAAGGTTTGCCGCTCCTACAGCTACTTTATTTTATAAAATATTACCTTCAGCTTTACAAAATACTACCCAGCAGGGTTGTATACATCACGCCCGGACAAAGCTTTTTCGGTATCGTAAAATATGCTCCCTTTATTTTCATCTGCAGGCTCTTCAGAAAGCCTTACCTGATCCATATTCATGGAAATTACCTGGGCAAAGAATATAAAAAATTACAGGGTCTTAAAAGAAAAATCTTCCGCTCTTTGATCTCCGGAGCACATACCGGCATTGCCCTTTCCCCCAGCCTGAAAAGTAATTTCGACGATCTTCTGCCGGATTCGCGTATTCGTACGGTAGAAAATTTTGCAGAAGATCTTTTTTTTACCGGGTTGGGTCCTGAAAAAAATTACGGGGAGCTCAGAGTTCTTTATATGAGTAACCTGATCAGGGAGAAAGGAATTCTGGATGTGCTGGACAGCCTTTTGATTCTCAAAAAAGAAGCTGTTCCTTTTCAATCAGAAATAGCCGGACATATTGAAAAGACCATTGAAGATCTTGTCCGTGAAAAATTGACACTGCTCGGGGATCAGGTACGCTATTATAAGGAAGTGAGGACAGCGCTGAAAAAACAGGTTCTGGTCAATGCCAATGTATTTATTCTCCCCACCTATTACTCCATGGAGGGACAGCCCATTTCTATCATCGAAGCAATGGCTTCCGGTAATACTATCATCTGCACACCGCTGCCCGGAATTACCGATATTATTAATGAAAGAAATGCTATTTTTGTGGAAAGAGAAAATCCCGCCGGCATTGCCGGAAAGCTGAAGGAGTTATCCAAAGATCTTCCAAGGCTCAGGGAAACCGGACAGTACAATGCCACATTCGCCATGGAGAGATTCCGCCTGGATGTTTTTGGCGGGAAAATTTACGAACTTTTAAAAGAAGCGTGCAGGATCTAAGCTCATTCAGGATGGATAAAGGCTTCCGCGGCAGAAATGCCCTGGTAGTTCAGCTATGGTGGCTTACCGATTCTCTTTTCTTCAGACCTTCTCCCCAACTATTTTATGGCTGGAGAAGATTTCTGCTACGCCTTTTCGGAGCTAAAATAGGAAGAAAGGCAATTATCCGGCCTACTGCACGAATCACATACCCATGGAAGCTAAGTATAGGAGATAATTCCTGGATCGGTGACGATGTAGTCCTTTATTCCCTTGGAAATATCAGCATAGGAAAAAATTCAGTAGTCTCCCAGAAAAGCTATCTATGTGCTGCCAGTCATGATTATATGAAACCTTCTTTTGATATTTTTTCATCGCCAGTCACTATTGAAGATGAAGTCTGGATCGCTACGGATGTTTTTGTCGGACCAGGCGTAAGCATAGGAAAAGCTTCAGTCATAGGAGCCAGAAGTTCCGTATTCAGATCCATTGAAGGGGGATTTATCTACGCAGGCAATCCGCTCAGGCAAATCAGGAAAAGAGAAACTGTACAATAAGCGTCATGCTGGAAAAATCGTCAGAAATCAGAAAGCTGAAGCTGCTTGTATACGGAATTAATTATTCACCTGAGCTGATAGGTATAGGTAAGTATACAGGAGAAATGTGTCAGTGGCTGGCTGCCAGAGGACATGAAGTCGAAGTTATCACCGCCATGCCTTATTATCCTGAATGGAAAACACACGACAAGTATCGTGGCAGATTTCATTTCACGGAAATCATCGAAGGAGTAAAGGTACACCGCTGCCCTATTTATGTGCCAAAAAATGTAAAAGGCAGTACCCGGGTGCTGCATGACTTTTCCTTTATGATCAGCTCTGCCTGGTTCTGGCTCGGAAGCTTGTTTAAATCCTATGATGCAGTCATTACCATCTATCCTCCCCTGGTTTCCGGCCTTTTTCCAAGTCTGTATAAGCTGATAAGAAGAAAACCCATGATCTTTCACATCCAGGATCTCCAGGTCGACGCAGCCCGCGAGCTCAATATTATAAGAAGCAAGTTCTTTCTAGCTATCCTGGAAAAAACAGAAAAGCTATGGATACGCCAGGCCAGTTATGTCTCCAGTATCAGCGAAGGAATGAAAGAAAGAATTCTGCGTAAAGGAGTTCCTGCAGAAAAATATCTGGATATACCCAACTGGGTGGATACAGATAAGATTAAACCTCAGGCGAAAGATATGAAATATCTGCAGGAGCTAGGGTTTTCAAAAACCGACAAAATTGTTCTCTATTCCGGCAGCATTGGAGAAAAACAAGGACTCGAAATGATTCTGGAGGTAGCGGAAGCATTGAAGGAAAGAAAAGATGTTTTTTTTGTGCTGGCTGGCGAAGGAATGATGAAGGAGAAATTGCAAAAGGATGCCCTGAAAAAAGGACTCAGCAACATGAAGTTTCTGCCACTGCAACCTTATGAAAAGTTAAGCCGGTTTCTAAGCATTGCCGATCTGCATCTGGTACTTCAGAAAAAGGCAGCGTCCGACCTGGTTATGCCTTCCAAACTTACGGGGATTCTTGCCGCAGGCGGTATAGCGATTGTCACCGCTGAGATGAATTCGAAGCTTTATGGATTATTAAATAAGCATGATGCCGCCGTGTTGATTGAACCAGAAAGCAGCAACGCACTGGAAGAGGCTATTCGCCGCAATTTAGACTCAAAACCAGATGAAATTGGACAAAATGCCAGAACGTATGCGGAAACAAACTTAAGTATAAACAGCAGCCTCCTCCCTCTGGAAGAAATACTTAGGAAGACTTTTTAAAGGTTACCTATTTCAGGTGATTTTGTATTAATTACATTAACTTTGTGAATTGTCTGATTTAATCGTATGAAAAGGGGATATAGCCGGTTTCTGAAACTGATTCACTTCTTAGGTGATATCTCGTTTCTGAATTTTGCCTTCATCATCGCTTATATCACTGGTGAAGTCTCCGAAAAGCTGCCCGATTTCGATAATTATTACATTTTCCTTTACATCGTCTTCAACCTTGTATGGCTTCTGATCATACTGGTGCTCAATATCTATAATATACAAAGAGTTGCCACCATTGAAAGCATTCTCTGGAACCTGTTCAGGTCGATTTTTATGCATGCATTGGTGGTTTTCACTTTCATTGCCGCAATCAAAGGATATTATTATTCAAGAAATCACCTTCTCCTCACCTATCTGATATTCGGAGGCAGTGTTTTTCTATGGAGAATCGCGTTTGCCCTGGCCCTTTATCAATACAGAAAGAAAGGAGCAAACTTCAGAAATGTGGTTATTGTAGGAGCCGGAGCAGCGGGAAATGAGATGTATAATTATTTTCTTTCCGATACCTCTCATGGCTACCGCTTTGTCGGTTTTTTTGATGATCAGCCTGAAAAGTGCCTGCATAAGGATAAAATTATCGGAAATATAGCAAGTCTTTCA
>JBJMLY010000542.1:0-2711 GCA_045805025.1 Cytophagaceae bacterium
CCGAATGGCTGAGCATTTTTATTGCCCGGCGCATCGTTCTGCCGGATGGCAGAAATGTCGAAGCTCATCATGTCGGCATTGCGTATCACCGGCTCCATCTCTTCCATATTCTCCCGGATCTGTCCGACGCGGAAAGTTTCAAAATATAGTTTCTCCAGTACGGAAATAGTTTCCGGATCGGTGAGGTAGCTCTGATAGCCCAGCTGGCTGTAATGGAAAATGCTGTTGGGTTCGTAGACGAGTATTTTATGGATGTGATGGCGGTTGGCGCCGAATTCATCAGAGCCATACATGTCTACGGTGGAATCTACGTTCAGTATGCTGATCAGCTTTTCGCTGCCGGCATAAGCCAGGAATTGTCCGAAGTCAAGATCGTGTGTGCCCCCCATCAATACCGGGATGACCTTGTGCTGCAGCAGAATTTCGCAGACTTCTTTGAGCCGCAAATAGGTTTCATCCAGGTTTAGTCCGCAGCGAAGGTTTCCAAGATCGGCGATGCGGCAGTTGCCGCCCTTTTTGAGGTGGTATAGTTTTTTCCGGATCTCATCGGGTCCTTTTTCGAGATTCTTATTGTTCAGGCTGCCCCGGTCTTCGGTAAGGCCGATCAGGGCTATGTCTGCGTTGTTAAGGTCAGGGAATGATTCCTGGTAGATCTGAATATGATAGCGGAGTGAAGAAGGCTCAAACCGTCCTTCCAAAGGTTCTTTGATATTGTCAAAAAATATCCGCAGGTTCATATCTGTGTGTTGGTTTTCAAAAATAGCAAAAAAACGGTTTATTTAAGATATGAATTTCAGAAGGCTCGGTTATTTTTTAGTGGCAATCCTAAGTTTGCTGTTCTTTCGCTGCGAAGAAAAAAAGCCTGTGCCTGTTCAGCAAGCCAAAAAGCAGGAAATGCCGAAGCCTGCATGGAAACCGAAATTCTACGGAGAGCCCGACACTCCTGCCAGCGACAGCTCCATTACTTCGGCGGGAATGGGTAAGGTGATGCTGGGAGGGAAGCTTGACAGCCTCGATGTTCTGTATGACACGATCCACGCCTTCAGTCATACAATTGACGGTCTTGAGTGGCCGGCAAGAAAGATCAGCAGAGGAAAAAACGAATGGATCATTGCCTCCGCCAGCAGTGCGATCGGAAGAATTAACAGCGTGCGCACCAACAGCAAAAGAATGCGCTCGGAGAATGGCAACAGGGCAGGCATGATGGTTTCGGAAATTACAGGAAAGGATTCCATCGGCATCGATCAGGAGGAGAGAGCATTTATTATTTATCCCGAGAGAATAGAATTCCGGATCGAAAGTGAGCAGGAGAAGAATTTTTTCCGTTCTAAAAAGCCCGATATCAGAAATCTGAATCCAAAAGCTGTGATACGGGAAATTTTTATCCGCTGCGGAGACTGTTAGAAAATCCTTAAATTCAATCTTTAAACTTGACCACTATGTGCACAGAGACCTGCAGTAACTTTAATTACCTCGCCATCCTCGTGGCATCACTGGCGTATTTCGCGCTTGGCTCGGTCTGGTATTCTCCTCTTTTGTTCGGGAGTGCCTGGCAGAAGCTGGTGAATATTACTATGAAACCGGAAAAATCGGAAATGATCAGGCTTTTCAGCACCACATTCGTGCTCGGTGCTGTAAGCATGTTCGTGCTGGAATATTTTATTAAATCCACCGCTTGTGTCACAGCCGGCGGGGGCATCGGGATCGGGTTAATTTCAGCCATCGGTTACGTGGCCACCACGATCGGAACTACATTCATGTACGAAGGCAAGCCAATGAAATTATATTTAATTGATACAAGCTACCACGTGGCAGGCTTTCTGATAGGGGGAGCGATTATGGGTGCATGGCAGTAATAGTTAGGCAATCCGGCAACACACAAACAATACTGTAACTCGTTGTTCTTAACAAAAAAGCGTAAGAAGTAATATTTTATAGCTTGATAGTATGTCAGAAGAAATCATAAAAATCAGCAAGGTTTCAAAAACCTTTAAGGACCTGAAAGCGGTGAATGAGCTCAGCCTTACGATCCGCAGCGGAGAATATGTGGCCCTGTTGGGACCCAACGGCGCCGGGAAAACCACGCTTATTGAGATGATCGAAGGGATTCAGTTTCCCGATCAGGGAGAAATTACCATTGCGGGCAAAAACTGGAGCAGCCATGAACGCGAGCTACACAACATCATCGGGCTATCACTGCAGGAAACAAAATTTATCGACAAACTGTCGGTAGAGGAAACGCTGAATCTTTTTGCGAGCTTCTACAAACTGGGCAAGCCGAGAACCGAAGAAGTGCTTGACCTGGTAAACCTGCAGATGAAAAGAAAAACATTTGTGGTAAACCTTTCGGGCGGACAAAGGCAAAGGCTTGCACTGGGTATTGCTCTGCTGAACGAACCTAAAATATTGTTGCTGGATGAGCCGACGACTGGCCTGGATCCTACAGCCAGAAGAGAGATCTGGAACATTCTCGAAAAGCTGCGTAAGGAAAAAGGCACGACCATGATCCTCACGACGCATTATATGGAAGAGGCCGAATACCTCTGCGACCGCATACTGATCATGGATAAAGGACAATTCCTGGCCGAAGGAACGCTGGCCGAACTGATTTCTAAACATGGAGAGGGAGACGTTATCGAATTCGGCCTGAACCGGAAGCTGGACACAGCAGAATTCAGCACGCTGCCGGGCATGAAAAAAATGATCTGGGA
>JBJMLY010000543.1:0-6920 GCA_045805025.1 Cytophagaceae bacterium
AGCCGCTTTGATCCAGCGGGCAAAATTGCTGAATCTTATCCTCTGTGATATTTATGGAAAACGTGAGCTGATCAAAAGCGGTCTTCTGCCGCTGGACCTGGTTTATAACCATAATGGTTTTCTCCGCGCCTGCGATGGCATCCGGCTTCCTGGTCCGCAGCAGCTTTTTTTATATGCTGCGGATATCGGTCGCGACCGCGAAGGCAAACTCTGGATCCTGAACGACAGAACACAGGCTCCTTCAGGAAGCGGATATGCGCTGGAGAACCGCATCGTCATGTCGAAAGTCATGTCGGAGATTTCGCACAGCTACGAGATCAGAAAACTCACCGGCTTTTTCAATACGCTTCATCAATCGCTTCTGTCCATCGCTCCACGGGGGATTCAGAATCCGAGAATCGTGATTCTGACTCCAGGCCCGGAAAATGAAACCTACTTTGAGCATGCTTACCTTTCTGCTTACCTGGGTTATCACCTGGTGCATGGAGAAGATCTTACAGTCCGCGACGGATATGTATGGCTCAAGACCATCAAGGGACTGGACAGAGTGGATATTATCCTGCGCAGGGTCGACGACTCCTTCTGCGATCCTCTGGAACTACGGCCCGATTCGAGGCTCGGTGTATCGGGACTCGTAGAGGCGGTGCGAAGAGGAAATGTGGTGGTGGCAAATCCGCTGGGAAGCAGCATCCTGGAGAACAGTGCTTTCGCATCCTTCCTTCCTGGATTGTGCAGACATTATTTTAACGAAGAGCTGATGCTTCCTTCCCTGAACACCTGGTGGTGCGGACAACCGGCGGAGATGCATTATGTGCTGGAAAATATGGATACGCTGCGGATAAAGATGATCCACAGCAGCGGTGGCGGCAGAACCATCTCGGACGGTAATCCTGATTCCCGGCAGAAGGAGCATATCCGGAAAATGATCATGGCTCGTCCTTATCTGTTCGTAGCCAACGAGCGCCTTCAGATCTCCACCGTGCCTTCGCTGGTGGATGGAAGCCTTGACCGGCGGTTTGCCGTGCTGCGCTCCTTCCTGGTGGCCAAAGAAAATAGTTATACGGTCATGCCTGGTGGACTTACCCGAAGCTCCGCCGAGAGAGACCGCTTCAAAGTTTCAAACCAGTACGGGGGCATCAGCAAAGATACCTGGGTGCTTGGCCCCGAGCCGGAAATCAGCAGGTCTCCGGTGATCCTGCCTTTTGTGTCGCCGGCCAAAGACATTGCCGTATTATCCAGCCGTACGGCAGAAAGCATGTACTGGACGGGCCGCTATGCTATGCGCGCCAAAGTGACGGCAAGGGTTATGATCGAAGCCCTGCAGAGAATGAATGAAAAAAAATCGGCCGATAGTCCGGAGAAGGAAGCGCTGGATGTATTGCTGGTGTCTCTTACTCATCTGACGATGGTATATCCGGGCTTTACGGGAGAAGAAGCGGAAGCAAAACTCAGCCATCCGGAGAAAGAATTATTGTCACTGATCCTCTCGCGCCAGGCCGGCGGTACATTCAGCTCTACCGTCCAGTTTCTGAAGCGTGCCATCTTTGCTGTGCGTAATCAATGGCCGGACGATACCTGGCATATTATCGACGATATTGAAGAGAGCCTGAAGAAACTGGAAACAGCTTCTGTAAAAAATATCAGGGCCATGCAGCAGACCCTGAAAAGCGTCAACGATTCCCTGTTTAATTTTATCGGGCTGTATCTGGGAAGCATCCGACGGGACGATGCTTACCTTCTTCTGAATGCAGGAAGAAGGATAGAGAAAAGTCTGTTGCTGATATCTCAGATCGACTCTGCTTTTTCGGCGCAGCGTAAAGAACAGGTGGAGTACGAACTGATGGAAGCCCTGCTTTCGTCGAATATGAGTCTGATGATCTACCGGTCCAGGTTCAGGTCTACCCTCCGGCTGGAAGCATTTCTCGACCTGCTTCTTTTTGATCCTGAAAATCCTTCTTCCCTTTCGCACGAACTCGAACAGCTCAGAAAAGATCTTTCGCTTCTTTCCGGCAATAAAAGCGGATCGCGCCTGAGCCGGGAGGCAAAGCTTCTGCTCGAAGCTTTTACCATCCTTCAGCAAAAAGATCCATCAGGTCTGGCCAGAGTTCAGGATAGCGAAGCCGGAAAAAGAGAAGAGCTGGAAGCTTTGCTGAAAGAAATGTCTTCGCTGCTGATGCAGACTTCCGATATGCTGGTCGCGGAATATTTCAGTCACTCGGAATCTTCGCAACAGTTATATAACCATATCGAGGAAAACCGGCTATGAATTACAGGATAACCCATATAACCCAGTACCTCTATCACGGAAAGGTAAGCGTATGCCATAACGAGTCCAGGCTTACACCGAAAACTCTGCCTGGGCAAATTTGCAACAACAGCATCCTTTCGGTGGATCCCTGGCCAAGAGTTATAAGCGAGCGAAATGATTTCTTCGGAAATACTGTCCATTATTTTTCCATCGAGAATCCGCAAAATGAGCTGAAGGTAACCGCAGTGAGCCATGTGAGCAGGATCCATGAAAGCTATCAGCTCGGCATTCCCGAAACACTCAGCTGGGAAGGGGCGCGCGATCATATCAGAAACAACCCGGCCTCCTGTGCTGAAGAAAGGCAATATGTCTTTGAATCACCGTTGCTTCGGACATCGGAAGAAGCGGAGGCATATGCGCTTCGTTCCTTTACGCCGGGCCGTCCTGTTTTTGAAGCCGTACACGATCTCATGAGCCGGATCTATAACGACTTTGATTTTGATCCGGAGTTCAGTACGGTAAGCACTCCTTTGTCGGCGGTATTGAAAGAGCGGAAAGGCGTCTGCCAGGATTTTGCGCACCTGGGCATTGCCTGCATCCGGGCTATGGGACTTCCTGCCCGTTATGTGAGCGGATACATCGAAACTGTTCCTCCTCCGGGGACTTCACGCCTCACGGGTGCCGACGCTTCCCATGCCTGGTTTTCCGTATATATTCCGAATACCGGCTGGCTTGATTTTGATCCCACCAACAACCAGATGATCAACGCCCGGTATATTACGGTTGCCTATGGCCGGGACTATTCTGACGTGGTTCCTTTAAAGGGTGTGATCTTCAGCAGCGGTGGCCACGAGCTGAAAATTTCCGTCGACGTACTGAATCTTGATGAGGCCTGAACGTGAGTAAATAGCTTCGTCATCCCGCGCGGCGGATCTCCTCTCCGTGGCCGTCCCCCGAACAGGCCACATCCGAATGCCGTAATCAGCCCATTATATTGTCGTGGTTGCACCCTTATAGTACCTTATTCCGGAATATCTTTGTACTGGAAAACCAAATGGAATGGTCTATGAAAAAATCAGGCAAGATGGCACAAAGTATTGATGAATACCTGGAACCGCTTTCTGAAAAGGAACGTTCAGTTCTTGAAAAGATCCGCAAGGCCATCCGGTCGGCAGCGCCAAAATCGGAAGAGCTTATCAGCTACCAGATCCCTTCTTTTAAATACCATTTTCTGCTGGTCGGATTTGCCGCCTTTAAAAATCATTGCAGCTTTTTTCCCATGAGCCTGTCCATCGTGAAGAAATTCAAGGAAGAGCTTAAAGGCTTTGATGCCAATGCCGGGACGATCCGGTTTACCATCGACAAGCCTCTTCCGGGAGGTCTTATAAAAAAGATGGTAAAAGAACGGGTTAAAGAAAACGAGTTAAGGCTTGTGAAAAGGCAGATGAAGAAAACTTCTGTCCGAAAGAAAAAATAAAGATCAATCGTAAATTAATATCCTTATGAAAAAAATAACTCCCTTTCTCTGGTATGATGGCCAGGCAGAAGAGGCCATGAATTTGTATGTGTCTCTTTTTAAAAATTCAAAAGTCAACAGCGTGTCACGTAATGGAAGCGCCGTGATGTCGGTAAGTTTTGTGCTTGACGGGCAGGAGTTTATTGCCCTGAACGGCGGTCCGCATTTTAAATTTACGGAAGCCATTTCTATGTTCGTAAGCTGCGAAACTCAGAACGAGATCGATGAGTTGTGGGAGAAGCTTTCAGAAGGAGGGTCGAAAGGACGCTGCGGATGGCTGAAAGATAAATATGGTTTGTCCTGGCAGATCATTCCACCCATATTGGGCCAGCTGATGCAAAGCAAGGATCCGGAAAAGGCGAAAAGGGTAATGAACGCAATGATGTCGATGAATAAGATTGACATAGAGGCATTGAAGAATGCTTAGCGTATAAATATGGCGACGATTTAGTTGCTAAAATAAATATCCGATTCATTTTAAGAATCGCTTTACTACTTGATTTTCAAAGTATTTTTGGGCTATCTAAGTGTATTTTCTTCTTCATTCTCCTGGCGTATAAATTTCGTTTTATTCGCCAGGATTTAGTCCTTTCCTTGTTTTTTCTCCGAATAATGTATTTATAGCATGTATTCTTCCTCAATTGGAAGTTCAGACTACTTTTATTCAATATATTATAAAGCTTTAAACCATGATTAAATTTTATCTGAGTGTCGCTCTGCTGTTCTCTGTTCCTCTTGAAGAGATTACCAAAGAAAAGGATGGGAGGGAATACAATGTGGGGAATAAAAAAGTAACTGTATATACCACGGCTCTGAATACCGATTACAGACTTACACAGACCGATGTATTATCTTTCAGGGATTTTGCCCAGCCTTTTGAAAACCAACCCTGTATTTTTGTGGATCCTTCCCATACCTTTCAGACCTTGCTGGGCATCGGCGGTGCCATTACCGATGCTTCGGCGGAAACATTCGCCAGGCTTCCCAAAGAAAAACAGCAGGAGATACTCAGAGCTTATTATGACCGTGAGAAAGGAATTGGTTATACCCTGGCCCGGACAAATATGAACAGCTGCGATTTTTCCAGCGGCAGTTATACCTATGTAAACGAAAACGATGAGCAGCTAAAAACTTTTAATGTTTCGCACGACAAGGAATTCAGGATTCCTCTCATTAAACAGGCTATTGCTGCTACAGGAGATAACCTCACCATGTTTGTAAGTCCCTGGAGTCCGCCAGCCTGGATGAAGGATAATAACAACATGCTGCAGGGTGGAAAGCTGCTTCCGCAGTACAGGCAGTCATGGGCCAACTATTATGTGAAATTTATTCAGGCTTATGAAAAGGAAGGAATACCGGTGTGGGGCCTTACGGTCCAGAATGAACCGATGGCCAGGCAAACCTGGGAATCCTGCATTTATACGGCGGAGGAGGAGAGGGATTTTATCAGAGAATATCTTGGTCCTACCCTGAAGAAGAATGGATTCTCTTCCAAAAAGCTGATCGCCTGGGATCATAACCGCGATCTTGTCTATCATAGAGCCGCAGCAATTCTGAATGACCCCGAAGCGGCGAAATATGTATGGGGAATAGGCTATCACTGGTACGAAACCTGGACAGGTGGTGACATGCAGTTTGAAAATCTCAAAAGAGTGAAAGAAACTTTTCCCGATAAAAATATCTTTTTTACCGAAGGGTGTGTGGATAGTTATAAAGCCGACAGCATAGGCAGCTGGTCTATCGGGGAGCGTTATGGTGTATCCATGATTGGTGACTTTAACAGCGGGACCGTTGGCTGGACCGACTGGAATATTCTGCTGGATGAAAAAGGAGGCCCTAATCACGTATCAAACTTCTGTCATGCCCCATTAATCGGAAATATCAGCAATGGTCAGCTGTACTATGAGAATAGCTATTACTATATAGGCCATTTTTCAAAATTCATCCGTCCGGGTGCCAAAAGAGTAGCCAGTTCTTCCAGCCGGGACAAGATGCTTACCACTTCGTTTATGAATTTAGACGGTAAACTCGTGGTTGTGGTTATGAACCGCGGCAATGAAAAGATGACCTATAATTTATGCATAGGAGGCAAGGCGGTGGAAGCAACAAGCCTCCCTCGTTCTATTGCGACATTGGTGGTGGAATAAAATTTTGAGTTAAGTTGGTTTTGGTTCAAAACAGGGAGTCACATTCGTAAGATCAGGCTCCCTGTTTTTCGAATGGTATTTATTACTGATAGCAGGTATTCCTACTCTTCCACCAGCTCCAAAGAAAGCCTTCTGGTGACGTCGTCAAGTTCCAGTGAAGTTTCCCGCACTTTTAGATAACAGTACTCTTTTTCATCGGAAGTGACTTCGTGGTTTGCCACATTGATCAGACCGATTATTCTTGCCACAGAGGAGCGGATTTTGTGTGAGTTTACAAAGGCCAGGTCTTTGATCCTGTTATTCTGCAGATCGAGCTTTTCCGTTTTGGCTTTGGCGAGATCCTCCAGGCTGATATTCATTTTTTTTAGTTCCAGGTTAATAAAATCCAGCTTTTCATTGGCTTTCAGCAATTCCATACAGCTTTTGTGATAGGCTATCTTGAATTTATAAAAGGAACTGTATAGAAAGACAAGAACAAGGGTTTTCGAAACGTAGAAATAAGGGGCATTCCGACCATAGATGAATGTCAGATCAATTTCCGGTCCTGCGAAGTTGCGCAGAATCATGTCGTAGAAAAGAGCGGAAAATGCAAAGAAGAGAACACTTAGATTGAGCATCCATCTTTCTTTTTCATATGAAAATATAAAAAATGAAATTCCTCCTATCACCATAATTCCGTAAGGAAACCACAAAAACATTCCTTCTGCCAGAAAGCCATTGAAAAGAGGGAATAGGAAAATCAGAATGAAAGGAGCTGCTACCGTAAGGACTTTCGAGCAAAAGTGATGATGATAATGGTTCAGGAGAATGCTGGTCGCAGAACAGATTATGAGCAGGAGGAACCTGATGTAACTTGGCAGCCCGTCGTTCGTCAAAATCATGATGGCAACGGTGGCGGGAATGGATATCAGAAAAATCAGCAGGAGATTAATGAAATTGCCGATTCGTAAATAACGTTTATCCAGATGTGATATGTCATGGATGATCCCAGCATGGAGAATATCATTAA
>JBJMLY010000544.1:0-5315 GCA_045805025.1 Cytophagaceae bacterium
TACAAAATTCCTATAAAAGTCTACCAGAATGTTTTCAGGATAAACTTATTTGCTTTTGAGAATATCTCTTATTTCCGAAAGAAGTACGGATTCTTCGGTTTTAACAGGTACACTGGCTTTTTCCACCTTGTCCTTTCTTTTCAATGCAGTCCAAAGCCGGATGAGGATGAATACCGAGAAGGAAATGATCAGAAAATTGATCAGGGTTTGGATAAATTTACCGTAGTTGATGCTCGTATCTTTATTAAGAGCTATATGTAATTTGTGAAAATCGATTCCTCCGATCAGGAAGCCTATGGGAGGCATGAGAATATCTGAAACAAACGAAGAGACCACATTACCGAACGCAGCGCCGATAATCATACCTACGGCTATATCCATGATATTGCCGTGCATCGCAAAACTTTTAAAGTCTTTCCATAGAGACATGCCCTGTAAACAGGAAAGGCAGCAATAAGTTAGATTCCTATCAGGGCAGCCCCCCAAACTCCGGCAGAATCGCCGCATTGATTTTTAATAATGGGTGTTTCCAGGCTGTCGTTGAAAATATAGCGGGCTACCTGAGCAATACCTAGCGTGTATATTTCCTCAATATTGGAAAGTCCGCCGCCAAGCACTACTACATCAGGATCTAATACGCTTATTAGATTTGACAAAGATCGGCCAAAACTGTCGAAAAAAGCACTAATAATTTTAACCGCCTGTGGATCATTTTTTCTGTAAAAATCCATGATAGTCTGCAATGGCTTCTTTTCACCTGTCAGATCTTTATAGCGGCTTTCAATTCCTCCTCCCGATATATAGGTTTCGATGCATCCTTTCTTCCCGCAATAGCAAAGAGGTCCGTTAGGATCTATAGTCATATGCCCCCATTCGCCCGCGATGGATTGTAATCCTGTAATCACCTCGCCTTTGTATACTATTCCTCCCCCGCAACCGGTTCCCATGATCACGCCGAATACCATATTCTTGCCCTTTCCTGCCCCCTTAATAGCTTCCGCCATGGCAAAGCAGTTGGCATCGTTTTCTATGCTTATTTTCCTTCCAAGCTTTTCTTCCAGATCTGTCTGAAAGGTTCTACCGTTCAGACAGGTGGTATTGGAATTCTTCATAAGCCCGGATTTTCTGGAAATGACCCCTGGGGTTCCGATGCCAAAGGTGTGAGGAGCGTGCCGGATATGAAGGCATAGATCTCTGTAGAGACTGTCTATATTATTCACAATATGCTCGTACCCTCTTTCCTGTTCGGTCGGAATTCTTTTACGAAAGACTTCGTTCAGATCCTTATCCAGAATTATCCCTTCTATCTTTGTACCGCCAAGGTCTGCTCCTATTCTGTACATATTATTATTTCTGGGTTTTAACCTTCACGACAAAGCCTCCGGCTTCAGCCATATCGAGAATCATCTCGCCGGAAGTAGAAATGTCTTTACTGCTTATTACTATATCGGAAGGTTTTTCTTTTGCTGCCGGACCATCCTGGTAGATCATGGCACTATATTGACCGGCCTTCATAAAGTCCAGTGCAAAATTTACCCGTCTTGCTTTCTCGTTAGTCATACCGGCAATGTACCAGTCATCGCCTTTTCTGCGTGCGATTACAATGTATTCACCAACTTCGCCTTTCAGCACTCGGATCTCATCCCATGAGGCAGGAAGGTCTTTAAAGAGATCCGCTCCTTTTTGTCCGCGATAGGCATCGGGATAATCACATAAGCTCTGAAGTGGACTTTCATAAACAACGAACATGGCAAGCTGGCTGCAGCGGGTACCGATTACCATGGCTTCCGTTCCCTGACTGTAAAATTTATCGTCTCTTACATTTCTGAAAGCACCTGGCGTAACATCCATAGGGCCGGCCAGCATTCTTGTATAGGGTATAGTAACGTGATGAACAGGCGTAGTACGTGCCCATTTGTTATATTCCATTCCCCGGATGGCTTCATAAGTCATCAGGTTAGGATAAGTTCTGCTCAGGCCTGAAGGTTTATGAGCTCCGTGCATATTGACCATTAGCTTATATTCCAGTGCCTTTTTAACGACTTTAAGATAGAAATTCACCATCCACTGATCATCCCTGTCCATATAATCCATCTTAATTCCCTTGACTCCCCATTTCTGAAAGACCGGAAAAGCTTTATCCATCTGATCGCGGGCGGATTTCCAGTTAAGCCAGAGCAGCACATCTACATTTTTACTTTTTGCATAACTGATAATTTCAGGCATATTGATCGCAGCGATCGGTTTGGTGATATCAGCCAGGGTGTCGTCATGCGCACCACACCAGCCTGCATCGATAAGCATATACTCCAGCCTATATTCACTGGCGAAATCAATATAATATTTCATGGTAGCTGTATTCATACCCGGTGTGAAAGAAGCATTTTTCACCACGTTATCGGCCCACCAGTTCCAGGCGCATTTACCCGGTCTGATCCAGCTCGGATCCTGAACAACCGAAGGCTCATTCAGATGATAGATCAGATTAGACTCTACAAGTTTGCCCGCCGATTCCCCGATCAGGATAACCCGCCAGGGACTTTTATGATCCGGCTTGGCCTTTACAGCGATTCCACTGCGATCAGGCATGGGAGAAAGCACAGAGGTGAAAATATTATTCTGATCTTTCAGTTTTCTCAGGTACATCCCCGCATAATCATTCAGTGCTGCTTCTGTAATGGATACATGGGCCCCGCTTTTAAACCTTACCGTAAGAGGAAGCGCCACGAGGAAATCAGAATTCAGATTATTGAGGTAATACTTATTATAAAACTCTTCATAGCTGGTGGTGAACGTAGGAAGAATCATCGGCCAGCTTTCGTGATCTTCCCTGAAATCAAAAATGGTATGCTCTTTAAGTATTTCGTAATTTTTTATCTCTGCCTGAGCAGGGATAAAATACCTGATCGCCACGCCCTCGTTATAAACCCGGAAAATAATAGTGAGCTTGCGTTTAAGATTTACTTTTTCCTGGAGAGAAACGGTAAGTTCATTATATTCTGCAGTGATGTCGGAAGTTTTTCCGGCTACCATCTTATAGCTATCCTTTCCGGAGGTTTTAGCAAGGCTGATCTGTTCGAGGTATTTCGAAAGCAATCCTCCTTCTGAAAACGAAAGCCCAAGAGGGGAAGAAAAAATTATCTGCTCTCCCCGGAATTTAACATTGTAACAGGGAGAATTTTCTTTTCCAAGCATGTATTCCAGCTCAATTCTGCCGTCGGGAGACTTCATTACTTCAGCATTTACCATAGAAGAGCTCAGCAACAGATAAAAGACGAAAATCGGGAAATATTTTCTCATGCATTTTCTATTTAGTTTAAAAGCAGATCAGGATAATCGGTAATAATACCATGAACACCCATTCTTTGCAGGCGGATGATTGTATCAAGATCGTTAACAGTCCATGGAATTATTTTCATGTTATTCTTTTCCGCATAGCGGATCAGATGATCATCCACCAGGCTGTAATCCGGACTGTATATTTCCGGAATAAATCCCAGCGCGGCTATATTCTCTTCCGGAGTATGTGTGTTTTCAATCAGGTAAGACAAGGTCATGCCAGGATAATTCCTATGGAGGTATTGCAGGGGCCTCAGATCAAAGCATTGAACGATAGTCTTTTTTTCTATTTTCTTTTCCCATAGAACAGTCATGAGAAGATCAGTAAACTCTTCGGGACCTGGATGAAAAATAGTATCCCCTTCAGGGGTGGATTTAATCTCGATGTTATAACCGGTTACACAACGATGCTCCTTCTGGAATTTCTCAGAAACATCGATCACCTCTTTCAGCAAAGGTTTGTTCACTGGTATTTTTTTCTGGACAGGAAATCTGGGATGAGGTTTGAGCCCACAGTCATAACGGGATACCGTTTTGTAATCCATTCTGTAAATGACATGAGAATTTTCTTCCTCCAGGGGAATTGTTTTCCCTTTGGGATCCAGGCAGAATTCGTGGGACATATAGGGGTCGTGCGAAACTAATACCTGGTGGTCCTTTGTAATGACCACATCCATTTCCAGCGTATCAACTCCCAGTTCCAGCGCTTTCAGAAAAGCAGGCACTGTATTCTCCGGCAACAATCCCCGGCATCCACGGTGCCCTTCGATATCAAACTCTGCAGGAAGATCAGCTTTCAGCGAGGGCCTTTTCATGATCTTATCTGCGGCGCCTTAAAATTTATACTTGGCAATGATCGATGTCTTTCCCATCAATCCTTTCTTGCCTACGATTACCACCGTATTGTCTTCAGGCCAGAGTGTATAATCCTTCACCAGAGACAGCTTATCTTTGTTGGGAAGCGCTACTGGTCCGGTTTTAGCACCGGAGGCTCGGTTGACCGTAACCAGATTCAGCGTGGAAAGCATGCCATCCACTCCTTCGGAAGTAGCATAAAGAAGCCGTATGCTGGCAGCCTTGGTATTGTCCATGACAAAAGAAACAGAATTCAGACCGTCGTTGGCAGGATATACCTGATTTTTTGCCACGTAGGTGGACCAGGATAGCAAATCATCCTGAAAATAGAGCATCAGGATCCCTTCGGCATGTACGTGACCTATAAACTCTACCTTGTGCGACTTATCAAACATATCACGGCTTACATGAGGATATCCCTCTGCATACAGCGATCTTTTCTCGAGTACGAAAAGAATATTACCATTCTTTTCAATCAGGAAATCGGTAATATCATAATCCTTCCAATCTTCCTCTCCCTTAATTCCTTTAGCTGTTCTTTCTTTAATCACACTGGCTTTTAACTCCGGTCTGAATTCATGATAGATCGATTTGTCGAGTTTCTTATTTTTAAAATCAAACCTGGAGAACATTACTCCTACCACCTTGCCTTGTGCGATTTCGCTATTGCCCACATAAACGACATCGTCGTCCTGGAACTGAAGCTGAAAGTCATCCTTCTGATAACTGGAAGGAGGAAGTTCAAGCAGATTAAATTCTTTGCTGGAGAGATCATACTGAATAAAGTTGAGCTTGCCGGCATTATTGGCATTGAGTATATAAACAATGCCTTTATTATTGATATGCATTCCATGATTCGTAAAGTCGTTATCGATGGTGATGCTGCCTTTATTCAGAAGGGCACATGACTTATCATATACCGAAATATTCGCCGTCAGATTTTTCTGACCGTAATCAAAAACGTATGAAATAAATTTGCTCTGGTCGGGAGAAAAATGAATGTTGTGTTTATATTCAAATGGTGTGACAAAATTCTTATCGGCATGCTCGCAAATCACATCTATAAAGGATTCTTTCACTTTTCCCTTATGCTGATTTTCCACCCAGTCTCCAACATTGTA
>JBJMLY010000545.1:0-5292 GCA_045805025.1 Cytophagaceae bacterium
CTCTGTCACCTGATCTTCATGAAGGGATTTACCAACGAAAAGAGTATCTATGGCGAAGGCTTGCAGTGAAACCGCTATTAGCAACAGAAAAAGACCCAGCGCTTTCTTCATAGTATTAATCAGCAGGACATACTCCTACCCCCTTACAAGTTAAGTCAGATTCAGAAATTTCTGTACCGGAAAGGCTAAAACCTTTTCAGGGCAAGCTCAGAGACCGTCTTTCCTATGGAAAGTGAGGAAGTAGCTGCAGGAGAAGGTGCATTGCATACATTGATAATGTTCTGATCTTCCAGGATCATAAAATCATCAATCAAACCTCCTGTGCGGTCACAAGCCTGTGCTCTTACCCCCGCACCTCCCGGAACGAGGTCTTTTTCCTGGATTTCCGGAATCAGCCTTTGCAGCGCTTTAGTGAAGGCGCTCTTGGAAAAAGAACGGTAATATTCTCCCAGACCGGTTTTCCAGTATTTCATGGCCACTTTGCGGAAGCCGGGCCAGCCGATGGACTCCGTAAAGTCCCGCATATTAAAGTCGGTTCTTTTGTACCCTTCTCTCTTAAACGCAAAAACAGCGTTCGGACCGGCCTCGATGCCTCCATGGACCATGCGGGTGAAATGCACGCCCAGGAATGGGAAAGTCGGATCCGGCACAGGATAGATGAGATTTTTTACCAGGTATTGCTTTTCTTTCGCGATCTCATAATATTCCCCCCGGAAAGGAACGATCCGCACATCGATTTTCTTTCCGTTAATGGCAGCAAGACGGTCGGAAAATAAACCTCCGCAGTTCACAACCAGTTTCGTAGTATAAGAAGTCTTTTTGGTAATCACTTCGGAAACCCCGTCACGACTGCTCATTCCCGTCACTTCTTCTCCCAGCACAATCTCTCCTCCCAACGATTTAAAAAGTTCTGCATATTTCAAGGAGACTTCCGTATAATCGATGATGCCGGTTTGCGGTACAACAATACCTTCTATGCCGGCGCAATGCGGCTCGTATTCAAAAATCTGTTCCTTGCTGATCTTCTTTAATCCGGTAAGGCCGTTTTCGATTCCGCGTTTGTAAATATTCTCCAGTGCCGGCAACTCTTTTTTATCCGTGGCTACAATGATCTTTCCGCAGAGCTCGTATTTAACTCCGTTCTTATTGCAGAAGTCAATAAGCTGATGGTACCCATTTATACAGTTGGTCGCTTTAAGGCTTCCCGGCTTGTAGTAAATCCCCGAATGGATTACTCCACTATTATTTCCTGTCTGATGCTTTGCCAGCTTTTCTTCCTTTTCAAGCAACACAATCTTTAAGCCGGCATTCGCTTCCTTCAATCTCAGGGCCGTGGCCAATCCCACAATCCCTCCTCCTATGATCACTATATCGTATTTCATAATTCAATTTTATCAAAAATTTTCAAAGCCTGAAAGTATTATTCTTTAAATCATGGTCTCAGATCAAATGGGATCTTCGTTTTCAGCGAGATGTCTTTAAGATCATCGACCACTGCCTGGATGAGCGGAATGCCATTTGCCTTCCTGTTTTCTTCCGCTTCACGCTCGGGATCACCTGGAATCAGAGGTCCGGGAGTACCGGGCTGGGGCTTTGTATTCCTGAAAGTTCTGATCCAGTCGTCGATCTGCTTTTTAAATTCATCGGGCTCTATAAATCCATCGATCTGCATGGCACCGAAAAAATGTCCTATTCCTTTCCCCACACTTCTGGAAGGCACTTCCTGTCTAAGTGCGAAAGGAGGCGTGAAAGGTCCCCAGTTGGCACCGCTGAGCACGGCGCAGAGAATATCGACCATCGAAGAGAGCGCATAGCCTTTATGCCCTCCATGTTCACGGTCGGAACCCAGGGGGAGCAGAGCGCCGCCCTCGATCATATCAAGAGGCTGTGTGCTCAGCTTTCCGTTCTTATCAATAATCCATCCTTCCGGTATGGACGCTTTTTTTCTTTTGGCAATTTCAATTTTTCCGTAGGCTGCTGCACTGGTGGCCAGGTCGATTACGATAGCGGGTTCCTCGTAGCCGGGAAAAGCGATGGCAATGGGGTTAGTGCCCAACATGCGTTCAGCGCCCCAGAGAGGAGCTACCAGCTTGGTGGAATTGGTCATGGCCCAGCCGATCATATCTCTTTCCAACGCCTTCAGCGGATAATAGCCGGCGATGCCGAAATGGTTGGTATTGCAGACACTCACCCAGCCCGATCCTGTCTTTTCTGCCTTGTCCATGGCAATTTCGTTGGCCTTCGGACCGACAATTAATCCGAGCCCGTTGTCGCCGTCGACCGTTGCTGTGCTCGCCTTCTCTCGTACAATTTTAACAGAGGGCTTTGGATTGATTCTGCCCAGCTCAAACATATCGAAATACGTATGCAGACGGGCTATACCGTGTGAATCGATTCCCCGAAGATCGCTTACCGACAGCACATCGGCCGCTGTTGCGGCATTTTCGGAAGAAACACCGAAGTGCTTAAATACTTTTATGGTAAACTCCTTCAGATATTCCGCGGGAAAAGTATAGTATACATTTTCTTCCGCTTCAGCAGTTGTTTTATTGCTCATAGATTTTCTTGCTATTCAGTTCTTGTATCGAAATAATTTCCGGCGCCAATGAGCACCGTAGAAAGGATCACGATGCAGATGCCGGCGATGATCAGGCGCATGGTTTTCTTGCCGGCTCCCTTCCATTCATGCAGGACGATCCCCCAGATATTGCTGAAGACAATGATGAAGGCCATATGTAGCGTCCAGCTTGCAAAATCGAAGCGGCCCATTTTGGTGGAACCCATGCCGTAAAACATGAATTGCAGGTACCAGGTGATGCCTGCCAGGGCGGAAAAAAAGTAATTTTTCAGCAGCGGCAGATCCTTGCGTACATAATCACGGCCTGATTTATTACGAATATTAAGTATCAGAGACCAGATGAAGTTGGTGGTAAAACCTCCGGACAATATCACAATAAGAACAGCGCTGTTCTGCCAGAGCGGGTCTACGCCTTTTTCAATGGCAATGGCGGCAATGGGTCTGCCGGCTGCAAAACCAAAGGCCATGCAGGCACTGAGAATTCCGGAGAATATAGCGACCAGAAATCCTTTACTGAAATTAAATTCCTTGATGGTTTCCTGTTTCTGCTCCTGGGGCATTTCTTTTTCCTTGGAGATTCCCGCCCATCCGCACATGGCAATGCCAGCTACACAAACCAGCACACCCAAGAGCATCACGATGCCGGAAGAATCGTTGAGAAAACTCATGAAGGTTCCATCGTAGAGCGGAGGAATCAGTGTTCCGAATACAGAGCAGAACCCGAGCGCAATGGCCATACCCAGCGACACTCCCAGGTAACGCATGGTCAATCCGAAGGTAAGTCCGCCGATTCCCCAAAGCGCTCCCATGAAATAAGTCCAGAAAAGATCGGATGCACCGGCGGACTGAAGTATGGAAAGCAGAGAAGGCACGGTGAGCAGGGCGATGAGCCAGGGCATGATGATCCAGGAAAAAAATCCGCTGACGATCCAGTAGCATTCCCAGGCCCAGCCGCTGACTTTTCTGAAAGGAATGTAAAAGCTTCCGGCGGCAAAGCCTCCTATGGCATGAAAGAATATTCCCAGTAATACGTGCATAAGTTCGTCTCTTTGTTAAAGCTTAATCCATGTAAATGACGGAAGAAAGCCTGATTTCCTGCTCAGCATCGCCTTTATGCCCTCTCCCGGAGGAGAGGGATAAAGGCTTGACTCACGATATGATCCTTGCGGACATATGAAATTAAAAAAATGAAAGCATCCATCCATCCTGCACTATCATGTATCCGATTTAATCTTTCCGAAACTTTATACCAACAACCGTTGAGTAGAGGTAATCCGTCTATAATTCAGATCCTTCCTTCGTTGGGATGATAAAAATCTTCAAGATGAATATGTCTGGGGATTTAAACTATCTTTTTCGATACGGCGCTCCGCAAGATGACGGGCCCGATCAGGCCTGACTCGAGCAAAGGTGAATCTTTTCTATAATGCTTCCAGGTGGTAAAAGTAACTCGTCCGTTTTCAGGCTTTGGTTTTCCCTGCAGATACCATTCGGGCAATTTCTCAATGGCTCCGCCAATCAGGCCTGCAAATCCGCTGCTCCCGGCGCCGGGAACAAATTTATCTTCATCCGGCAATTGCTCATCGCCGATGAGTCGATTCACCCATTGATTCGTCACTTTAATACTAATCTCGTTAACGCCGATTTTTAAAGCCCCCGTAATTTCAATCATGTATGGCCTGGACCAAAGAATGCCCAGGTTCTTACCATTGACTATAACTTCTGCAATGACTTCGACACCACCCAGGTCCAGAAAAATATGCTTTCCCTGAGCAATGGCATCCGTCGCCAGCGTAAAGCTTTTGGTATAGGTCGCTGTACCGGAAAAATATTTTACTCCTGATTCCTGATGCAGATGCAGGGATGTTAAACGCGGCAAAGTAATTTTTTCGGGCGCTCCCATGGCAGGAGGAAAGTACACATCCCAGGAACCATCCAGAAACACCGGTTCATTTATTCCGGCCACAGTAAGTTTTTTTGATTTACCCAAGGTATCGGTAAGCGTGTACTCTCCATTTTCCCGGAAAAGCAGTGAAGGCACTTTATTTTGTACGGGCTCAACGATCTTTATCCAGTCCATCTTCTTTTCAAAGGTACGCGATGCGATCTCTTTGATCTTTTCTTCTGAAAGGACCTCCATGTTCAACTGAGGTTCTGTCATATCTCCGTTGTAATAAGAAGCGCCTTCGTTTAAATAGGCCGGGCCTGTACCGGGATGAATATTTTTTCCGGCCTTGTCGCCTTTTTTAATCAAGCGCCCATTGACATACACAGAAGGGGTACCTTGCTTATAGACCAGGGCGATATGGCTCCATCCCGAGATTGGTTCAGACGCCGCCAGCACCATGACAGGAGGGTTTTCTCCATGCTCCCATACTGCCACGCCGTTTCTTCCCACCGCAAGCCCTGCCGTGAAATGTCCTTTTCCATACAGCGCATTTCCTGAAGCCGGGTAAACCGCGTAATAATCCGTCCATGGGTCTTTGACATATTCCATGAAATTATCGGTACTGAGCATAACCTGAAGCTCAGGTTTGGCCCAGAAACTTATTGTGAAATTATCTTTTACCTCAGGATACAGCTTTCTTTCTATCACCGGAAATCTTTCGGTATCCGACACAATGATATCATCTTTGGCAATAGTCTTAATACTTACCGTGTCTGCTTTCTCCCGAAACACGACAAACAAGGATCCATAAGGAGGCAGTGTTACC
>JBJMLY010000546.1:0-5230 GCA_045805025.1 Cytophagaceae bacterium
GTATTTATTGCCGTACTTCAGATTCAGAGAATCTTTAAAGTTGAGTTGTGAAATGGGCACTTCTGCAATTTTCACAAAACCTGAGCCGGCTGGCACACCAGTCTGGCAATTTGAGATAACTAACGCCGAGGAATCGCATTCTCTGCGGAATATTTGCATTTTGCTGGCTGTATTGCAGGTAGCGGAATACGAATTCCAGCTCAGGTTAAAGCCATTATTCACAGCAGTCACGCTGAAGCCGGTGGGAGCCGGACCTACTACCCGGATGCGTATGTACTGAAGATCGGAGAGCGGAGGCGGTGTAAAAGGAACATCGGTCGCTTTGAATTCTACCTGATAAGGTTCATCGCGGATGTGCGCACAGTTTGTATTCCAGGTAAAGCGACCGCTGGCCGGATTGGATTCGGGATTAGGACCATTGGTCAGATTAAAAGTTGCCGGAGACGGGCTCAGCGCATAGATTCCTGCCGGCGGTGAATTAGTGCTGATAAGATTGATCATGTCTCCGTCGGGATCATGAGCAACAATATCCTTTGTAAAGGTGGTTCCTGCCACAATGCAGGTATCGATGTTCGCGCCCAATACGGGAGGCCTGTTGTTGGAGGGAATTACCTGGATCTGCATGTCCCTCTCAATGATCGTGAGCTTTTCACCGTTTCTCCATTCGGTAATAAGAAAGGCAACATTATAAAGACCAGGTTTAGCTGGAGTATTCCATTCCATATCTCCGGTAACCGGATCAAGGGTAAAAGTACCTGTATTGGTCACCAAGTTCGGGTATTCATATTTTGGAACATTGGTGCTTCCGCTCTGCTTGGGAGGCACCAGTTGATAGGAGATACTGTCCCCTTCGGAGTCGAAAGCGGATGGATTGTGAATGTATTTTTGTCCAACTACGGCCACATCGATGGGTGGTAAAAGCAGCACCGGACTTTTATTGAGGCCGATAAAAGGATCGAAATTCACCTTGGTCTCAATATAAAAGGGAACATTGTCCGTACTGGCGCCTCCGTTAATATTCAGGATATTCTTATTTCTGAAATTTTCGGTATAGCTGATGGTATATACACCCGGACTTAGAATATAATTATCCAGGATATAGGTATTCTGCCATGTTCCATTTCCGATAGAAATCATGGACAATCTCGGTACAATTACCGAGGCGCCATTAATGGTAAAAGTCGCCTGAGGCTCATCCAGGCTGGAATTGGCTACCAGAGCCAGGGAATCGAGGTATATGGTCAGCGTAAAGCGGAAAGTACTGTTACCGGGAATCCTTGCTGCGGTGATTTCTCCGGCTTTCAAATGGGTGGAATAAGCCTGATTCAGGGAAAAAATCAGAAAAAACAGGCTTATCAGAAAGGCTTTCATTGCTTTGAGTACGGATTGTATAACAATCTGGATTTTGAAAAAATGTTATGGAATATACCGCTAATTTAGAATACCTACAAATAAGAAACATTCAATTGCATCATAATCTTCCGGAATGTAACTTTGAGCACATTAACATTGTTACCATTTTAAATAAGTTAAACCGATGAGTTGGTTCACCACTGCCCTGTCCGGCCCCATAGGACGCAAATTATTAATGGCTTTAACAGGCCTTTTTCTGGTTGGATTCCTTTTAGAACACCTTCTTAGCAATCTGACGCTCTTAAGCAATGATCCGAATGTTTTCAACGGATACGCAGAATTCATGAAGACAAATATTTTTATCCGGATTGCAGAGCCTATTCTGTTTCTGGGTTTTATATTCCACATGACCTATGCTGGAATCATTACCTATCAAAATAAAAAAGCTCGTCCCAAGGGATATGAATACAACAATCCTTCTGAGAACAGCACCTGGTTTTCAAGAAACATGGGATTAACCGGCCTGGTAATACTGGTTTTTTTATTACTCCATCTGAATTCCTTCTTCTTCCCTCACAAGCTGCCGAATCCTATTTCAGGAGAAGCACATACCGATCTTTACCACGATGCCTATGCAAAATTTGCCAGCATCCCCTATACAGCTTTCTATGTTTTTGCCATGCTCCTTCTTTGTTTTCACCTGATGCATGGCTTTCAGAGCTCATTTCAGACTTTAGGCGCCAGACACCCTAAATACACTCCTTTGATTAAGGCATTGGGTACCGGCTTTGCCATATTGGTACCTCTGGGCTTTGCGCTGATCCCATTAATTATCTGTATCAAACAACACTAGAACTCAATAAGATTTAACATATATGAAGTTAGATTCAAAAATCCCTGAAGGCCCTTTAGGCGAAAAGTGGAGCAAGCATAAATTCAACCTGAAGCTGGTCAACCCTGCCAACAAAAGAAAATACGAAGTGATCGTGGTGGGCACAGGATTGGCAGGCGCATCAGCCGCCGCATCCCTGGCCGAGCTTGGCTATAAAGTGAAAGCTTTCTGTTTTCAGGACAGTCCGAGAAGAGCGCACAGCATCGCCGCTCAGGGCGGGATCAATGCAGCAAAAAACTACCAGAACGACGGCGACAGCGTTTACCGTTTGTTTTACGATACAATCAAAGGCGGCGACTACAGAGCACGTGAAGCCAACGTTCACCGTCTTGCCGAAGTAAGCGTCAACATTATTGATCAATGCGTGGCACAGGGCGTACCTTTCGCTCGTGAATATGGGGGGTTGCTGGATAACAGGTCTTTCGGAGGAGCGCAGGTATCAAGAACATTCTATGCCCGCGGTCAAACCGGACAACAATTATTGCTTGGCGCCTATAGCGCTTTGTCAAGACAGATCGGATTAGGCAACGTGGAAATGCATTCAAGGTCTGAAATGCTGGATGTGGTCATGATCGACGGACAAGCCAAAGGTATTGTAACCAGAGATCTTGTGACCGGAAAAATTGAATCGCACGCTGCTCATGCGGTGCTGCTTTGTACAGGCGGATACGGAAACGTATTCTACCTTTCTACCAACGCACAGGGTTCCAACTGCACGGCGATCTGGAGAGCACACAAAAAAGGAGCGCTTTTCGGTAACCCATGCTATACACAGATTCACCCTACCTGCATACCGGTAACCGGAGATCACCAGTCGAAGCTGACCCTGATGAGCGAAAGTTTGAGAAACGACGGAAGAGTATGGGTTCCTGCCAAACCGGGCGACAAGAGAAAGCCGGAAGACATCCCTGAAAACGAAAGGGATTATTTCCTGGAAAGAAAATATCCTTCCTTCGGAAACCTGGTTCCAAGAGATGTGGCTTCCAGAAATGCCAAAGAGCAGTGTGACCTTGGAAAAGGCGTGGGAGGCAGCGGTAAAGCGGTCTATCTTGACTTTGCAGATGCCATCAAGAGACTTGGTGAAGAAACAGTAAAAGAAAAATATGGTAACCTGTTTGACATGTATGCACAGATCACAGGCGAAAATCCATACAAAACTCCGATGAGAATTTATCCGGCTGTTCACTATACAATGGGCGGCCTTTGGGTAGACTATAACTTAATGACCACGATCCCGGGCCTTTATGCCCTCGGAGAAGCCAACTTCTCGGATCATGGAGCGAACAGACTTGGAGCAAGCGCTCTTATGCAGGGACTGGCCGACGGCTATTTCGTGATTCCTTATACATTGGGAGATTACCTGGCCGGCATCGGACCGAAACCGGTGGACAAAAATCACCAGGCATTCAAAGACGCGGAAAAAGCAGTACATGAAAATACTCAGAAGCTTTTATCGATCAAGGGAACAAAAACGGTTACTCAGTATCACAGAGAGCTTGGCCACATCATGTGGGAATATTGCGGTATGGCAAGAAACGAAGCTGGCCTGACTAAAGCAAAAGGACTCATCAAAGAACTTCGCGAGGACTTCTGGAAGAATGTAAAAGTGCTGGGTACAGGAGAAGAGCTTAACCAGTCCCTTGAAAAAGCGGGCCGTGTAGCAGACTTCCTGGAACTCGGAGAACTGATGGTAATGGATGCCTTGAACAGAAAAGAATCCTGCGGAGGACACTTCAGAGAAGAAAGTCAGACCGACGAGAACGAAGCCAAGAGAGATGATGAGAATTTCTTTTACGTTTCAGCCTGGGAATATAAAGCTCCCGGACAGGAAGAGCTTCATAAAGATCCGTTGATTTACGAAACGGTAAAACCATCGCAACGCAGTTATAAATAGTTAAATTTTAAATGTTGAATGTTAAATGTTGAATTACAAACAACAGATAACTAACAACCAACAACTACAATATATGTCAGGAAACATGAACTTAACCCTCAAAGTGTGGCGCCAGAAAGATGCTAAGTCTGAGGGAAAAATGGTCACTTACGACGCGAAGAATATTTCAGAAGATATGTCTTTCCTTGAAATGATCGACGTGGTTAACGAAGATCTTATTAAGAAGGGGGAGGATCCTATTGCTTTTGATCACGACTGCCGCGAGGGAATCTGCGGTATGTGCAGCATGTATATCAATGGCAGAGCTCACGGACCTAAATCCGGTGTAACGACCTGCCAGCTCCATATGAGAAGCTTCAAGGACGGTGACACGATCGTAATCGAACCCTGGAGAGCCAAAGCATTTCCGGTTATCAAGGATCTTATTGTTGACAGATCGGCCTTTGACCGTATTATACAGTCCGGAGGTTTTGTCTCTGTTAATACAGGCGGCGTGCCGGATGGCAATGCGATCCCGGTTTCCAAGAAAGATGCTGATAAAGCCATGGATGCTGCTTCCTGCATCGCTTGCGGAGCCTGCGTAGCCTCCTGCAAGAATGCTTCAGCCATGCTGTTTGTAGCTGCCAAAGTATCGCAGCTGGCTCTTTTACCTCAGGGGCAAGTGGAACGGGAAGAGCGTGTTGAAAATATGGTTGCGCAGATGATCGAAGAAGGTTTTGGCGGATGTACCAATACAGGAGCCTGCTCGGTAGAATGTCCAAAGCTGATCGGACAGGAAAATATAGCCATGCTGAACAGAGAATATTTTAAAGCAAAAGCCGGCTCTGATAAAGTAAAATAATATCAGATCAGGATACGATGCTGATAAGCATAAAAAAAGGAGGTATTACCTCCTTTTTTTATGCTTTGATGATGATAGCTAAGATTAATGTTCCTCTGTCTTCTGCACTTTATTGATAAGAGGCTTATTATTGATATAACTATCCAGAAGCTCTCCAAGCTGCTCCACTCCTACCCTTTTTGCAATGATCTTTTTCTTCTCATCCAGCAGATAAATTACCGGCGTACTATATATATCAAACTTATTTTTA
>JBJMLY010000547.1:0-7614 GCA_045805025.1 Cytophagaceae bacterium
GCAACGTTTCATTACTCTGCTCGAAGGCTGTCAGACCGAGCACTATGAACGCAACGAACAAGGTTTTCTGGTTACTTTCAAAGACAAGTCTCAGGTGCAATGCAAACTTCTGATTTCTGCCGATGGCGCTCATTCCTCATTCGCAAAGACATTCGGGAAAATTAAAATGGAGCATGAGCATTACAGCGCCGGCATCAGAGCTTATTACAAAGGAGTAAAGGGTATGGACGCCGATAATTTCATCGAGCTTCATTTTCTGAAAGACTTTCTTCCAGGCTACTTCTGGATCTTTCCTCTTCCGGGCGGCATGGCCAATGTAGGAGTAGGAATGCGTTCAGATAAGGTAAGCGATAAAAAGATCAATCTGAAGCAGGAGCTTAAGCGCATTCTGCAGGATTATCCTGCCTTGAAAGAGAGGTTTGCGGATGCGGAGCCGGTAGGTGAAGTGAAAGGTTTCGGTTTACCGCTGGGTTCTAAAAAAAAGAGTGATCAGCGGCGATCATTTTATGTTGATAGGTGACGCTGCTTCTCTGATTGATCCGTTTACCGGAGAAGGAATAAGTCATGCTATGATCAGCGGCATGCATGCGGCGGAACATGCGGCTGACTGTCTTGTACTGAATAGATTCGACGCCACATTTATGTCGGGCTATGATCAGAGAGTATATAGCCGACTTGGTAAAGAGCTTGCGATCAGCACCAAAATGCAGTACCTGATCAAATATCCATGGCTCTTTAACTTTGTTGTAAATAAGGCCACAAAAAATAAAGAACTTTCCGAAATGATCTCCTGCATGTTCGACGATCTTGATCTGAGAAAGAAATTGAAAAGCCCGGGATTTTATTTCAGGCTGATTTTCGGATAAGAATTATTCTTTGATTACTTTTTTTAATTTTCGGAAATTGCCATCACTGGCTATAACCGTATAAAGTCCGGAAGGCAAATTCGTTAATTGAAGTTCAAGGGTTTTCCGGAATTCCATTTCAGTAAAATAGACGACAGATCCCATTGCATCTACGACTTGGACGAGGATTTTTCCTTTGGTATTTTCATTCAATTCAAAATTGAGGTTTCCGTTAAACGGATTGGGATAACAAATGAAATCGACAGAAGGCGCGAAGGTGAAGTTTACATAGCGGGTTCCCAGTACTTCCTTTTTCCCATCCAGGTCCACTTGGGATAATCGGTAATAAACAGAGCCCTGTATTTTTTTATCAAGTAAAGAGTAGCGATTGATTTGTCCG
This sequence comes from Cytophagaceae bacterium, assembly GCA_045805025.1. Taxonomy (GTDB): domain Bacteria; phylum Bacteroidota; class Bacteroidia; order Cytophagales; family Cytophagaceae; genus DATMOV01. The sequence continues at coordinate 1,246 of JBJMLY010000547.1, forward strand.
CTGTTAACCGCGCCTGATACGTTTGCAATAAAATCGAACGTAGTCAGGTCCGAAGACCTTTCGACGACAAAATAGTTATTGTTCTTTTCTGAAGCTGTGCTCCATGCGAGGGTTACAGATTGGTTTTTCTGTTTTGCTTCGAAAGAGATCAGCTCGACCGGAGTGGTGATGCAAGGGGTTCCTGTGAAAAGAGTTGAGCTTTCTTTTAAAACAAGTCCGGTTAAAACAGAACCGGCAGTGCCTGCGGCTGCTCCCCAACTGGTATTTGAGTAAGTCGAGATGCCTGGGTTGCCCAACGCTACATTTGATGTAACGGATGGTGGTAAAGCTGCCTGATTTATCCAGACCACACCACCACCACCGCCACCACCGGGACCGAAATTTTTATTGCTTGCAGGGTTTCCTACGGGATTGGTGCCTCCGCCATTACCTCCTGAGGCTGTTGCAGTAATAGCGCTTGGATAGGTTCCGGCTGAAAGCAGGATGGCTCCCCCGCCGCCGCCGCCGCCTGCACCATCTCCGCCATCAAAAGTATTTGTTAAAGCAGTGTTACCGTTGGCCGTTATGGTAAAAGCATTTCCTTCTATAGTACCAGCTCTGATGATTACGATTCCCCCGCCGTTTGCCCCGGGGAAAGAAGTGTTGTTGTTCTGCTGACCACCGCCTCCACCACCGCCCATAAAGACTTTATTGCTTACATTATTATAATTGGTGTTGGTGAACGCATATCCTCCCAATCCGAAAGGGCTTCCAAAAAAGCTGCAAGTATTCGTAACATCACCACCTCGGCCACCGCTGCCATAATTGCCTCCTCCGCCTCCTCCGCTATTATGTGTACGCCCTCCTCCGCCGCCGTTCAGGCTTTTTCCTCTTCCTGCTTCTTTTCCCGTAATGAATTTGGTAGCGCCTTCGCCTTTCCAACCGGCTGAAATGGAAGTAGTCGCTTCATAATAGATGGTCGTTGAAGTCGGGCAGCCCGAAGCATTCGATCCTGGCTGTGTGGGGAGCCCGCCTCTGAAGCCTATGCCGCTTACATCAATATTGGCGTTGAGAGTAACAATTCCGGAAGCTTCAAAAACAAGAACTCCGCCAGTGGTGCCATTCCATGCCTGAGCTGTAAGAGTTCCTGTAATTGTAACATCTGTGTATTGAGGGACAGTGATCAACTGTATTGATCCGTTTGTTGGATCATAGTTATTATAAAGAATAGTATTCTTGAAATAAATATCGTTCCCTGAGATTGCCAGAATTACCACAAATTCATAGTTGCCTGCTCCTGCAATTCCTGCTCCTGTCAAATCACCGAAGGTAGCTGCCTGGGTCTGGTCAATAACGGCACCTTGCATCTGGATCATCAGAGCCCGGTCGCCTACGGCAAATCCTGCGGTAGAACCTACGGTCACTTTGTTGCAGATAAGGTCCACGGCAGTAACTTGAGTATAGGTATTAATAATACCGGATATCTGGGCAAAAGAACCTTTTGCCAGAAATAGCAGTATAAAGCCTATAATTCTTGTTTTCATTGCCTTTTTTGCAATATGCACACAACTGGTCTAACCTATTAATACGGTTCAATTTCAAAAGGTAAGCTTTGTCATATTTATAACGCCTTTTATCCACATTCAGTTTTATATTTCTTAACTTTAGAGACGCGTTCTTAAATAAAACCTATGTTTAAACGTCTCTTCCTGTGTTTTTTGGTGATAGGGTGTATTTCCTGCAAAAAATTGTTGGAAAAGCCCTCCTGGGATACAAAAGTCAATGCTCCTTTGCTCACCACAAAACTTGGTATTGCCAATATACTTACCGACAGTTCAGCGAAAGAAAATCCTGATTCGAGTATTCGTATTGTAGAAAATCAGGTATTATACAATTATAGCCTTGATTCCCTTGTCAGCATTGATGTAGAGCCTTATACCAAAACGGTTAAGCTGGCCACACTGAAACTGGATTCTCAGGTGGTAACCCGGAACATCAGCCTGGGTGAGATCGCGAGGCAATTACTGGCTGATTCAGATCCTTCCAACAAATTTTTAGGAGCTTTCATAATCGGCAGCAATGGAAGCACGGCTGACATTCCCGATTTCGGTCCTTTGGCTGCAGGTCCTTTTCCTATTGATATCAGCAGTTATTTTGAAACAGCCGATCTTGTAACGGGAACCATGACGGTTAAAATAACCAATAACCTGCCTCTGGAAATTCAGACAGTTGACTATAACATTAAAAACCATTCATCAGGAGTAACTATCATTTCCAATACGGTTAGCAATCTCACACCCGGGACTACTTCAATTGATTCCCTAGATATGGCTGGGAAAACAGTCGAAGGAAAGCTGGATACCAGGATGACGGGCATGTATGTGAAAGGCGGGAATAATGTCCCTATTGATACGAGCAAATCAATTCAGGTTAAAATCAGCATCACCCATATTACCGTAAGCGCGGCCACAGCAGTATTTCCTACACAGACTGTTATTGACGACCATGCCGGCGTTCCTCTGCTCAATATGGGCGACGTTGAACTGCTTTCCGCCAAAATCAAGCAGGGACGAATTCTCATCGACATGTACAGTACGGTGAAAGACACGCTGCATTTCACCTATGCGATTCCCAGCGCGACTAAAAACGGAATACCTTTCGACACCAGCAGCTTTATACAGCCAGCCTCAGGAGGCACGGCGGCACATAGAACATTCGATATAGACTTCTCCAACTACGTTCTCGACCTTACCCGGAGCACCGCCGATCTTAGCGTGCCTGATACCGTCAATACGATTTACAATACCCTGAAGGCGGGCATCAATTATTCAGGGATCAAAGAGTCTCTGTCGCTTCAGGACAGCGTGTATGTGCTGGTGACTTTTGACGGAGTACTGCCTTCTTACATCAAAGGATTTCTGGGCAGGGATACACTGAACATTGGTCCGTCTTCTGTCAATTTCGATATCTTCAAAAAGATAGAAAGCGGCACATTGAATTTTGAGCAGGTAAAGATTGCCTTAGTGATCGACAATGGAATCGGACTAAGTGCTGATGTAAACATTAAAAATATTACGGCCACGAATTCAAGAACGGGCTCCTCCATTCCACTTGTATCTCCTGTGATCAATACGAATCAGTCCGTTGCCAAGGCGGTGGATAACCCCTCGGCTCAGACTTCCATTCCGGTTTCAGACACGATTAACCTTAGCGCAGGTTCCAATGCACTTGCCTTGATCAACAGTCTGCCCGATCAGATCAGTTATCAGGCCGAGGTTTACCTGAATCCGGGAGGAAAGCCGGCAAGTCAGTCCTTATACAGCGATTTTGCATATTCGAAAACCAGTCTGGTGCCGAGCCTGCAGATAGAGCTTCCACTGTCCATGATTGCCAGCGGATTAACTTTGGCAGACACCGTTGATTTCTCCGGCAAAGACATTCAGTCGAAAGTGAAGAATGGAGATTTTACAGTACATGTGGAGAACGGATTCCCGTTGCAGGCATCGCTGAGTATGTATTTTCTGAGTCCGGGCGGGTCCGTGCTTGATTCGATGGTATCCACCGGAATCGTAGCTCCTGCACCGATCAGCGGCAGCAGGGCCACCGGGAAAGCGTCTTCAAGTGTACCTTTTCATCTGGATGCCACCAGGGTAAGCAACATAGCGCTGGCCAACAGAATTATTTTCAAAGTGAAATTTTCCACCGTTTCCGCTCCTCCCGGTAATTTCATCAAAATCTACTCCGACTACGAAATGGATTTTAAACTGACCGGTGGCTTCGATTACCAGGTACGATAAAAACAATAAATAGAAAAATGAAAGTATTTTTTTCTTTCCTTATTATCCTGTCGGGAAGCATCAACGTTTTCGCTCAGTTTGAGATAGATCGCAACGATCAGTATCTGCTGAGCCAGAAGAACAGCGCTCAGGGTAAAAATGATTCGATCAGCTCGCTGATCAGTCTTCATGGCGGTTATTTTCTCAACTCCAATTCCATCAACAATAACTTTGTCCGCTTCTTCCGCAGCAACTTTATCACTGATGAAAACAAAACGGAGAATGAAAAAAGATTAAAGTCCGTCAACCGGCTGGGATTTGAAATGAATGCGGGCTTGACCTGGATGAAAAAAGGAAAGCAAATCACCTATGTCGTAGGCCTGAATGAACGCCGTCTTGCCAGTGCGAAGTTCAGTAAGGATTTTTTTGAGCTGGTGTTTCGGGGCAACAGCGATTATGTAGGGAAAAATGCGCAGCTTTCTCCTTTAAATATTACTTACTTCAATTATGAAAGTCTCTATCTTGGAGTTCAGAAAGATCTGAAAGAGAAGAAACTGATGTTGGGCGGAGGCATTTCACTCATCCGTGCAGGAACATTTGCTCAGGCGAAGATCAAAACGGGAACCATGTACACCGATACGGCCTATACCTACCTGGATTTTAATATGGATTACCAGCTTAGCTATCCTGACAATGCGGGATCTTTATTTGGAAGCACCAATGGAATGGGGCTGGCAGGCTCTTTTTACCTCAGCTGGCTGAAAGAGAAAGGACAGTTGAATTTCGAGATCCGCGATCTCGGGTTTATCAGCTATAGAAACATGAACGTCTATAGCGGTAATTCGACCTACCGGTATAATGGGTATAATGTTAATAATGTTCTTCAGTTCAACGATTCCATATTTTCAAACATCAAGGCAGATACCATTGCACAAGGCATGGGGCTGCACAAGGAAAAGAAGAATTTTGGTTATGTAATACCGGCTACCTTCCATGTAAACTATGTATACAATTATAGCGACCGTCTTACATTAGTTGGGGGAATAAAGCAGATGATCAATGTCGCCTACATTCCAAGACTTTACCTGAAGTCAGTCTATTATGTAAAGAAGGATCTGGCCATTATTCCGATGATAGCGTATGGGGGTTTTGGCCGCGGTGATTTTGAGCTTGGCGTATCCAAAAGCTTTAAGGATAAGCTCATGGTCTCTGTTAACCTTTTCTACCTGGAGTATTTTATCCTGCCGAAGAAATCCTCGGGCAATGGCTTTAATTTCAGTCTGACCAAACTATTCTGATGGGAAGCAAGCTGAGAGATGGTTTGAACTTTGCCTCGAGGCTTACGCCTTCAAAAGCCCTGAATGCGGCCAGGGTCATTTCAAGCTATTACTATTCCCGTCTGTTCAATAAAGCGATGCACAGCGGTTTTCCGATCAGCCTTTCTTTCGAGCCCACCACTTCATGCAATCTTCGTTGTCCGGAATGCCCCAGTGGACTCCGGTCATTTACCAGACCTACGGGAATGCTGGATCAGGATCTGTTTCAAAAAACCATCGATGAGCTTTCAGATTCCCTGCTTTACCTGATCTTTTATTTTCAGGGGGAGCCTTATCTGAACCCGAAATTCCTGGACATGGTTTCCTATGCTTCCCGGAAAAAAATTTACACCGCTACTTCTACGAACGCACACTATCTCAACGATGAAAATGCCCGGAAGACTGTAGAGTCGGGGCTTGACCGTCTTATTGTGTCCATCGATGGCACCAGCCAGGAGACTTATGAATCGTACCGGGTGGGAGGCTCGCTGGAAAAGGTGATCGAAGGAACAAAGAATATTTTAAAATGGAAGAAAGCGCTGAAGTCACAAACTCCGCACGTCATTTTTCAATTCCTGGTCGTGAAACCGAATCAGCATCAGATCGGAGATCTGTATAAGCTTGCGGCTGAGATCGGCGTGGATGAAGTAAAGCTCAAAACAGCGCAGATTTATGATTATGAAAAAGGATCGGACCTGATGACGGATCTGGACGAATATTCCAGGTATAAAAAAAATCAGGATGGAAGCTATTCCATCAAAAATAATCTGGTGAACAGTTGCTGGAGAATGTGGAACTCGTGCGTGATCACCTGGGATGGAATTGTGGTTCCCTGCTGCTTCGACAAAGATGCTACGCATAAGCTGGGGGATGTAAAACAGGAAAGTTTTAAGAAGCTCTGGACCGGGGAAAAATATCAGCAGTTTAGAAAATCGCTAATGCGGTCAAGGTCAGAAATTGAAATCTGTAAAAATTGCACCGAGGGGACTAAGGTCTGGGGGTGATTATTTTAGTCTGGAGTCCGCGCTGATTCGCGCTTCAATATCTTTAAAATCAATCTTCGAGCAGCCGCAGCCTTTGGGACAAGCACCTTCTTTAGCGTTAAAGCTTCTGCGGAACATGCGGTAAAGATAGGCGCCCGCTCCTGCGAATAAAAGGCCGATAGTAATTTCCTGGATCATCATAATCACAACAGTAAAATCCTAATATTGGTTTATTTCATAAAGCCATGATGTGCTCCGCTCGGGATTACAAAGGCGGCAGTCAGGTTCATGACCATAAAACGGTCGTTTGATTTA
>JBJMLY010000548.1:0-3578 GCA_045805025.1 Cytophagaceae bacterium
AAAAGCAAAACCAGAATAATCCCAACCAGATCAACATTAAGGATTTTGACGGAATTATTGAAAATTCCGGTGTACTGGAAATTATGCAGGACGGCTATGGTTTCCTCCGTTCAGCAGACTATAATTACCTGGCAAGTCCTGATGATATTTATGTTTCTCCTTCTCAGATCAAGTTATTCGGTCTGAAAACCGGAGATACGGTAAAAGGACAGATTAGACCTCCCAAAGAAGGTGAAAAATATTTCGCGCTGCTAAGAGTTGAAAGCGTGAACGGAAAAACTACCGAAGAGATCAGAGACCGTATTCCTTTTGAATACCTGACTCCTCTTTTCCCTGACGAAAGACTTAATCTCAGTACTACTCATAATCAGCTTTCCACAAGAATTCTTGACCTGTTCGCTCCGATCGGAAAGGGACAAAGAGGAATGATCGTGGCGCAGCCTAAAACCGGTAAAACGGTACTCCTTAAAGAAATTGCCAATGCCATCGCATCGAACCATCCTGAGGTATACCTCATGATCCTCCTGATCGATGAACGTCCTGAAGAGGTAACAGACATGGCCAGAAATGTAAAGGCTGAAGTTATTTCCTCCACATTTGACGAGCAGGCAGACCGCCATGTTAAGATCGCCAGCATTGTGCTTGAAAAAGCGAAGAGAATGGTGGAATGCGGACACGATGTGGTAATTCTTCTGGATTCTATCACAAGGCTTGCACGTGCCTATAATACTGTAGTTCCATCTTCCGGTAAGATCCTTTCCGGTGGTGTGGATGCCAACGCCCTTCATAAACCGAAAAGATTCTTCGGAGCTGCCAGAAACGTGGAAAACGGAGGCTCACTGACCATCATTGCTACGGCCTTGATCGAAACGGGCTCTAAAATGGACGAGGTGATCTTTGAAGAATTCAAAGGTACGGGTAACATGGAGCTTCAGCTCGACAGAAAACTCTCCAACAAGAGAGTTTACCCTGCTATTGATGTTCCTGCTTCCGGTACAAGAAGAGAAGATCTGCTTATGGACAAAGACGAGCTTTCTCGCGTATGGATTCTCAGAAAGTTTATGGCAGACATGACATCTATAGAAGCCATGGATTTCCTGATCGACAGAATGAAAAATACCAAGGACAACAACGAGTTCCTGATATCCATGAACGGATAATCAGAAGAATTCAATCGCATACAAAAGCCCCGAACACCTCGGGGCTTTTTCGTTTTAAACGAATTTGAACTATCTTAAGCATAGAAATTCATGAGGAATAAAAAAAAATACCGTCATATCCCAGGCGAATCCCCTGGCACCTTAAGGGATTCGTGCAATATCGATGATAAAAAAATTGATATTACGGTATTGAACTACAATGGCTCATTTATCGATGATCTAGTTACTCAGGATATTAACCAGGCATTGGCATTTGAGAAAGAAGATTCCATTACTTGGATCAATGTAGACGGCATCCGCAATCATCGCGTCCTTGAAACGATCGGCGCCAAATACAACCTGCATCCTTTATTACTGGAGGATATTGCCTCAAACGATCAGCGCCCTAAGCTTGACGAATACGACGATTATATCTACATCGTCGTCAAAATGCTCAGCTTCAGCAGCGGCGAAAATTGCATTGTAGCCGAACAGGTAAGCTTTATTCTTGGAAAAAATTATGTGATCTCTTTCCAGGAAGAAGAGAAAAAAGGAGACGTTTTCAATCCAAACCGCGATCGCCTGAAAGCTAATAAGGGAAAGATCCGCAGATCCGGTGCCGATTATCTTCTGTACAGCCTGATGGATACCATCGTGGACAATTACTTCAGCATTCTGGAGACAATGGGAGAAAGAATCGAAGAAATGGAGGACGATCTGATTGCCGATCCTTCTCCTCAGCGATTGCGAGTGCTTTATGCCCTGAAAAGAGAAATGATCTACCTCAGAAAATCAGTGTGGCCTTTAAGGGAGGTGATCAGCAAAATGGAGAAAGGTGAAACAGAGCTGATCCATACATCAACACAGCTGTTTATACGCGATGTATACGATCATACGATACAGGTGATCGATACTGTGGAGTCATACCGCGACATGCTTGCCAGCATGGTCGATATTTATATGTCAAGCATCAGCAACCGGATGAACTCCGTCATGAAGGTACTCACCATCATTTCGACGATATTCATTCCCCTTACCTTTGTGGCAGGCGTTTACGGAATGAACTTTGATTTCATGCCCGAGCTCCGATGGAAATATGGCTACCCTGCGGTCTGGATCTTTATGATCGCAACAGTGGGGGTGATGCTGTATTACTTTAAGAAAAAGAAATGGCTATAATTTCAGATTACTCTTTCTTCCCGCCAGAGAATCTTAAAGAGATATTGAAATGCTTTTAAAGCCGATTAAGATTAGTTAATTATCATTCCATGGCCAACCTCAACAATACTCTTTAATTTTTATATCTTTAAAAGAACAATAGCCAACATTAAAGCGGATGCAAATAGTGATTCCAATGTCCGGACTGGGAGCCAGGTTCAGTTCGGCGGGTTATAAAGATATTAAACCATTAATCAAGGTGCATGGGAAGCCCATTATTGAATGGGTAGTGGATTTATTTCCAGGCGAGCACAATTTTATTTTTATATGCAGGGAAGAACACTTGAAACAAACCCCGCTTAGAAAGGAACTTGAGAGAATCAAGCCGGAGAGTAAAATCATCCCCATCGAAGGCCATAAGAAAGGACCTGTTTACGCAGTCAGCAAAGTGTTTAATCTTATTGATGATGAGTCACCGGTAATTACTAATTACTGCGACTTTTTTATGAAATGGGATTATAACCATTTTAAAGCAATTGTAGGCCAAACCAACTGTGAGGGCGCCATCCCATGCTACACCGGCTTTCACCCCCATCTCTTGCATGAAAAGAATTTGTATGCCGGCTGCAGGACTGATGAAGTAAATAATTTAATTGAAATAAAGGAAAAATATTCATTTACCGGGGACAAGACACAAGGACAACATTCGACAGGAACTTATTATTTCAAATCCGGAAAAATCCTGAAGAACTATTTTGAAGAATTAATGTCAAAAGACATTAATCTTCAGGGAGAATATTATATAAGCCTTGTATATAATTTACTTGTCAGGGATCATCTGAAGGTAATAACGTATACTGATATACCGCATTTCTGTCAGTGGGGTACGCCCGAAGATCTTCAGGAATATTCTTATTGGGCAAAAATTTTTAAGAAAGCAATATGATCGTTTTAATACCAATGGCTGGTGAAGGCTCAAGGTTTGTTTCTGAAGGATATACAACACCTAAACCCTTGATCGAAGTAGATGGAAAGCCAATGATCGTAAGGGCAGTGGAAGATCTCCCCGCGGCAGATAAATATTTTTTTATCTGCCGGGACTTTCACATTTCCAACTATGGAATAGATAAAAATCTGAGAGCGTATTTTAAAAATTGTGAGGTAATCGGGCTTGATCATCTAACTGAGGGACAGGCCTGCACCTGCCTTCTTGCAAAGAATCTGCTTGATCCGGAAGAAGAATTGGTAATAGGAGCTTGTGACAATGGGATGATCTTCGAC
>JBJMLY010000549.1:0-3925 GCA_045805025.1 Cytophagaceae bacterium
CAGATCCAATAGAGACTGCTGAAACAACCGAAGTACCAGAAAGCGAGGAAGAAGAAGAAACGGAGGAATCTTCAGAAGAAACCGAGACAGAAGAAGAAAATTCAGATGCAGAATAATTAAGAGCAGTTATGATAACTATAGGAAATATTCAAAGAAAATTCGTCGCAGACATTGAAGGCAAAGATATAGTGCTAGCTGATCCCAATCCACATCTGTCTCCGGAAGAGGTTGCCAGTTTTTATGCGCATACCTATCCAAGTCTCACGAATGCTAATGTGGTTGGTCCAACTCCTGACGGTGATACCCTCAAATATGAGTTTAAAAATGTGATCGGAACTAAAGGATGAAGATCAGGGAATACGCTAAGAAACTGAAGCCATGCAAAAAGCAAAAAGCACCCCAAAAGGGAAGAGACTACAATCTGGAGCGGTTCCACAGCGAGCTGGGAAGGATACTGGAAGACGAAGGACCGGATTACCAGGAGCATGGAGCAATACAGAAGGACAGAGTGCTGCCATTTTCAGACAGCTTACCTCCGATGTTCTAAAGCCAAAATTTTCACCGGTTATCGACCGGGTAAACTTTAGCGAAAGGTTCAATCTGCAGCACATATCAGTAAAGGCCATTAAGAAATACCATAGGGTGCTGCCAGCTGCTATGATCATCAAAGAGGATGAGAAGCCGGAGATGGTTTTTTCACAGCTGATCACCGTCTTAAATCAAAAGGTGCAGAATGAATGCGGGCCCTGTTCCGGATTAAATTACAATGAAAAGGAAAACATGCTTTATCGTCTCGATGAGTATAGTGATATCAATGAGTCCTTTGAATTTATTCCTCTAAAGTATTTCACCCTGATTAAAAACAGGAAGAAGGCATTGTATAATCTGATTATGGATATGGTGTGCCTGGCCAGTAAAAAATCAGGTATAGCACTACCAATGCAGCCTGGATCTGAAGAGGAAAATGTATTGGAGTATTATCAGAATAATATTGACGAGGGGCAGATGGACGAGGAAGACGAGTTGTTCACTCTTAAACTGATGGCTGAATACAGAAATGTAAAAGAGTTCGTGGACAATATTTTAAAGCGTCATGTAGATATCGATGAGGTTCATCGGAAAATAAAAAAATATTCTGCTAAAGGATCTTTGGAAAAAAAAGCTATCAAATGGCTTGAAAGTGGGATTAAGATGGTGCAGAATGGCAGGAGAATTTATGATTTTATTTGGTCCCCCTCTCCAATTGTGGATGATTATAGAGAATGGCCTGTGGATCCCTACCTATCTAATCGGTTTGTCTGGAAGACGGATGATGCGGTATGGCAATTCATGTGTGATATGATGGATGAGACTTATAATAATGCCGGAGCTGCCCCCTTTTATTATAGGTATGCTGTTCAAGGTAACGGAATAAAGAAAGAGAAGCCACAGTTTCCATACATGCTGAGGGGATTTTTACAAAGTGGCGGCCAATTAGCATTTAGAATTTTAAAAGAATATGGACCTAAACTGGATAAGTAAGTCATTTGAACCTAGTAAAGTAATTGTGGCTTATAAAAATAACCATGATTATTACCTGGAGGTGCATAGCATCACGGATAAGGGGCTTTCTCCGGGTGTGCCATTAACAAAGAAAGCACTCAATAAGATCATCAAAACCATAAAAGGATCAGAGGTGAAGAGTAAGCCATTGAAATTTGGTGGTCCCATTCCGGAGAATCTGATTTATTATAACTGCGATCCGAAGAGCCCTTATCTGGTCTGGTTCATGCCGGCAGGGAAGAAGAATCTATATTGGACTCCTGCCATGAATATTCCTGACGGATCGGCTCATGTTCCTCCCATGGTTTTTGTAGCCGATAAAGAAATGCTGAAAGTGTATGCTTTGGCCGACAACAAAAAACCATCACTAAATACTCCTTTATTTATTGCTCCTTTCTGCAATATAACTAATGGTATAGTTTGTATAGGAAATACTTCTCGGGCTGCTGTGGAAACAATTGAAGGGCTAATGGAGCGCTCGGAGAGGATCTTCTGGGATACCAGGTTTTCAGGACATGCCATGGATAATGATGCTTCAATAATAAGGGGCTTTAATTTTTATCATTTCTGGAAAGAAAGGATAGCGAAACCTGATGAGAGTTTTCCTGTCGATGTTCTTGTTCCAACCAAAGAAACGATGGAGGATCTTATATGAAGCCCGCAAAGCATTTTCTTTGGGAATATCTCTGGGAGCCCCAGCACCCGATTTATATCAGCGTAATCGGCGCCGGTGGCACTGGTTCACAAATGATCACCCAGCTGGCAAGAATCAATCATTCATTAAAGGCCCTGGGGCATCCTGGACTATTTGTGATTGCTTATGATCCAGACCTAGTAACAGAAGCAAATTTAGGCCGCCAATTATTCTCACCTGCTGACCTTGGAAGAAATAAAGCCACGGTATTGATTGAAAGGGTAAATAGGTTTTTCGGGACAGAGTGGGACTCGCAGGAGAGAAAATTTTCCATGGAAGATAAGCCGGGCAATATCATTATTACCTGCGTGGATAATGTTGAGACCAGGAAACAAATCGGCAAGCTTCAGCCGGTGTCTGGAGGTATTTATACATTCCGTTACTGGATGGATATCGGCAATACCAGAACAAAAGGGCAAGTAATTCTCGGCACAATAGGATCAATCAAACAACCGAAATCGGAGATTTTTACTCCTGTATCAAAATTGAAGACCGTTACGGGTATGTTTAAGAAACTTGAGCAGTTTGATACAGATGATCAGGGCCCAAGCTGCTCCGTCGCTGAAGCTCTAAGGAAACAGGATCTATTTATCAATTCCATGCTGGTCCAGTACGCAGGTAATATTCTTTGGAAGTTACTGACTGACTTTTCATTGACCTATCAGGGAGTATATGTAAACCTGGAAACATTATCCGCAAACCCAATAAAAATCAATCCAATAAAAAAATGAAAAAGATAATCTTCACCCTATGCCTGATCGGCTTATTAAGTTCATGTGCAGATGATAAAAACGCGAGACGGATCCTGGAGAATAATGGATACAAAGATATCCGCATTACGGGCTATAAAGCGTATTGCTGTTCTGATGATGACCAGTATTCAACCGGCTTCACTGCTACTAATCAAAATGGAGTAACGGTAAGCGGTTGCGTATGCACGGGCTTTTCCAAAGGTGGTACGATACGATTTGAATAAGGATGAGCATCGCAGACATCTTATTCGGAATTACCGGGGTAATCTTAGCATTGCTGCTGGTCCCGTTCGTAATCGTCTTTTTTATCATACTTCTATTTTTATCGCTTCCGGTTGACTGGCAGCGCGATCAGGATGAAATCAATAATTATTAAATGAATTACATCAGCCTTATAAATCAATTCTGGTCCCTGAACAGGGAGTTCTGCTTCAATCCGAGTGAGATTGATGTGTATTTTCATCTGATCCATGTATCAAATACTCTGGGCTGGAAAAACCCTTTCGGAGAAAAGAATGATTCTATATGCGCTGCAATCAATGTGAGTGAGCCAACGGTTACGAAGGCCAGAAAGAGGCTTGTAGAGGCGAATTTAATTTCTTTCGTCTCTGGTAAGGTAAAAAGGGAAGTTACGGTATACGAGCTCTTAAGTGGTAAAGAGCAAGGTAAAAAGATAGATAAAGACTTAGATAAAAGTTTAGGTAAAAAAATATTAGACCAAAGTAGTGACCTAACTATTACCCAAAGTTTACCCCAACCTTTTACCGAAGCTTTTGACATCAATAAACATAAACTAAAACATAAACTAAACAAAGAGGAAGAAGAGTTATCGCCTGTCGGCGATCGTCCGCTTCCTCCTGGAATTAAAAATTCAAAACTGTTTCCTGAAATGATGAGAGTTTATGATGAATTCATAAAAAAACAAAACGGGGGGCCG
>JBJMLY010000550.1:0-2015 GCA_045805025.1 Cytophagaceae bacterium
CCGTCTTTGCCTGCTCTCCTAAAAAGACAGAAGAAACCAAAACTACACAGGTCGACACCGTGGTGAAAGCCGCTGCTCCCACCCTGACTAAAGTCTGGGAAACAGATTCCGTTTTAACCACAGTGGAATCAACGCTTTTCGATAAGAGCGCTAATATTATCTATACCAGCAACATCAGCGGTGATCCTACTAAAAAAGACAAGAACGGCTTTATTTCCAAATTAAGCCCGGATGGAAAAGTGCTTCAGTTAAAATGGGTATCCGGACTGAACGCTCCCAAAGGTTCTACCATCATGAATGGCAAATTTTATGTTACCGACATCGATGAACTGGTGGAAATCAACATTGCAGACAGCACCGTGAAAAAGAAATACAAAGTTCCTGGCGCTGTATTCCTGAACGATGCAGCCAACGACGGCAAGAATGTGTATTTCTCTGACTACAAAACAGGAAAAGTACATGTGTTAAAAGACGGAAAAGTAAGCACCCTGGTATCCGGCAAAGAAGGAGCCAACGGAGTAGCAGTGAACAACAAAGGAGAATTATTCCTGCTGGACTCTAAAGGTCTGAGAAAATTCGGTGTGTCCGACACGACTTCTACCTTCATCAACGAAGTGGTTACAGGCGGCGACGGTCTTGTGATCATCGACGACAGCACCTATATCGCCAGCCGCTGGCAAGGTGAAATTTACCTGATCAAAAACGGTAAAGAAACATTGCTACTCGACACCAAGGCTCAGTCATCCAATACTGCCGATATCGATTACATCGCTGATCAGAAGCTGGTGCTTGTTCCTACGTTCATGAAGAACAAAGTGGCGGCATATAAGCTGGAGTATTAATAACGTTGTACGTAATACGTTTTAAGTTTTTAAAGCCGGGGAATCCCCGGCTTTTTTTATTGATAAATTTGTATGAATCAGGATTTAGGGGATTAAGAGATGAAGAGGATTTATTTTTCTATTTCCATAAGATGGAAGCAATAAAACACGCAATGCTTGCGAGTGCTGCAAAGGTTCTGACAACATGAAATTTCACCCAGCGGTCACGGATCGTTTGCCAGTCAGAGGGAATCGTTTCTGCTGTCCATTGTCTGATGCTGGTGACAATCGGAACTTCTACCAGTACCGTCACCAGAAGTGACACGAGAATAAGAATAAAAGAGGTAGCTTCTAAATAAAATCCCAACGAATCTTTCCGGGGATAAAGCCAGACAGATAATACTATACAAATCACACAGAATGGCATCATGATCTGCATGGGCCTGGCCAGGTTGGCAGACATGGTATTCACGATGCGGATAAATTCATTCGCATTAAAAACTTTGATGGATCTGTGAAGCGCAAACCAGGGTCCCCAGAATATGCCGGTGACAAGCATGAGGAGGAAGAGGGCGAAGAATTGTATAATAGATATATTCATGAGTTTCCTGCATTTTTGGCTTCATCAAAATACAAAAAAAATCCGGCAGAAATTGTCTGAGCCGGGATTTTCAGGATTAATGGATGAACAGGATTGCTCTCTTCTATTCCAGCGTTATTTTTTCCACTGAGCTGTTTTGATTCTCATCCACGATCTCCACAAAATAAATTCCGCGGGGATGAGAAGACAGGTCAATTGCTAAGGACCTGGATTGAGCAGGATTGGCAGTATATACCACTTCACCCATCAGATTCCGGACATGGATTGACTGGATTCTGATATCTGCATGGATGGTTACGGCGCTGCTTGCCGGATTAGGATAAACGGAAAAGGCATGGGTACTCTGTGATGTCTTAATACCGGTAGCGCTGGTATAATAAACGGTGACGCGTATATGATCCACGCCGACCTGAGGAGCATTGGCCGTGGCAGTATTACGGGCTATCAGGTATACGCCAAAATTCGCATCGTTGATATCGCTTATCGTCCACGTTGTTCCCCATAGATCGGAGCTGCTTCCGTAGGTAGTATAAGAACCTGCGCCTGCATTGCTCCAGGCAACGGCAGAAGATCGATCGGCACCGGTGGGTATA
>JBJMLY010000551.1:0-12639 GCA_045805025.1 Cytophagaceae bacterium
CATTTCATCCACAAAATAATGGGGTCTCTTAAATTCGGTAATTTTTGAAGTCAGATTTTGCCAGATCCCGAAATGCCTTGCTCTCCAGGTGACAGTCTCATTCAGTTCTATGAGCCCTTCTTTGCGACCCGCTATGGCATATTCTCCGGTATGGACTGTGGACGCCATGTGAAGATCGATACTTCTGGAAAGATCGAAGCATCGTTGTGCCGGAGCCTTAATTTGTGTTATTAATTCAATGACCGGCATTTTAATAATCAGGCTTCCTTCTGTTTTTCTTGATGTCCTTTTTAATCGATTTGCCAGTGAGCCTTCGTTCCTGAGAAGCTTTACTCTTTTTTGTAGCTCTCCTTTTTTTCTTCACCTTAAAACAGGAAGCGATCAGGTTGAAAAATTTATCCATTGCCCCTTCTTTATTCCTGAGCTGGCTGCGCTCTTCTTCGGAAACTATTCGGAGCTCGCCTTCATGACTTAGCTTTCCTTCCAGCGACAGTACCACTTTGGATTTCTGCTCTTCGGATAAAACATAGGATTCTCCCGGCTTCCAGTATAATTCTATTTTAGTGCTGACCTTATTAACATTTTGCCCGCCTTTACCGCCGGACAAAGAAGCTTTGAACCTCACCTCTTTGATGATGCTGGAGTTTCTCCATGTTTCAGGATCAGACAATAATAAACCGGTCATGATGTAAAGGTACGTAAGTCCTGGCTTATTTTTCGCGCAAGGTTTTAACCAGAACGTCCAAAACCGTCTTGAGCTGTCTGCTTAAATCAGCATCTAGAATTTCTCCTTCACTGTTGATTTTGTTCTTGACGGCAGGAATGCAGAGCTTTGCTTTTTCGAGGACGGTGGCATTCATTACTGACAAGGTCATGGAAAGAGATGCGTGCGCTTTTTCGCCTCCCAGAACCGAAGGGGAAGCGCTGAGGACAGCCACTGGTTTATCCACCAATTCACCTGAACCTACTATCCAGTCCAGCGCATTCTTTAAAACTCCAGGCATACCAAATGCATATTCAGGAGTACAGAAAACAATTCCGTCAGAGCTTTTGAGTTTATTTCGGTAATCAAGAACAGATTCCGGGGATTTGTTGCCGTCGATATCGGGAGAAAAATGAGGCAGATTTCCGATGCCTTCATAAATTTCTACCTGCACATCGTCATCAGCCATTGCGGCCATGGCCCTGATGATGGACGAATTGCTGGAAGTGGATTTAAGGCTGCCAGATATGGCGAGGATTTTCATAATTATCAGACTTACTTCTCCACCACTTTTTTCAATCCATCGATCACCATTCCCCAGTTTGTTTCGGAATGCTTTCTCATTTCATCCGATGGGATATTTTCCTGGATGATGGTCAGCTGGGTCTTTTTGCCTTTTGATTCCAGCACATAAGAGACATCCACATAATTTTCAGGCTTGTCTTCAATACCCGACATGGAGCTCCAGTAATTGTATTTAAAAATCTTTCCAGGTTCTGATTGCAGAATGGTTCCTTTATCCTCGTAGGACTTCCCTTCCCAGGTTCCTCTAAAATATAAGGGACTTCCTACTTTCCAGTCTGAAACAGCATTGGTGCCGAAAAAATATTGCCTGATAAGTTCCGGGTTGGTGAGAGCATCCCAGACTTTGTGGGTCTCCGCATTAATCTCTGCGGAGACTCTGCCAGTGAATTGATTTTTCATATTTCTGTTATTATTTTATGTTATTTACAATAACTGGCGCTCCCCTACACTTGTTGTTCTATATACTTTAACTCCTCCTGATTTCAGATTTAAACTTACTTCGTCAATCGTCAAGGTATCCATTTCCATAACAATCTTTTCCGGCTCTTTTATACTGATAAAGTAAATTTTTATTCTAAATCTCTGATTTTCCAGATAAATAAAATCCACTAATTTGATTTTAGCGAAATAATATATCCGATGTTTAAAAAAAGGATTTAACACACTTTCAATCACTAATTTGTCATCATAAATGATAAAAATTCTTTTCTCTGAAATAAGCCAATAGCAGAACAATAAAAAGAAAGGAACCATTACCAGTGCATCTATAGATCGTAAATGAATGCATATGGTCAATGTACCGAAAAACCAAACAGCAACAGCCCAATAAATATCTAAATAGTCAGGTCTACTTTTGAATTTTACCACTCCCAATTGATACTTAGTGATTCAAGCCCGACACCCCGCCTGATACAATAAACTTCATCACCTCAGAGCTTGGTGCATGGATAACGGTGATGTGGTCGCGGGACACTACAAAAAGATTTCCCGATATATTGTAGGAGTCGGGAAAGTAGACGGCCACCTTATCGTTGATACCCAGGTATTTTAAATCCTGCTGTGTAATAAAGCCGATGCGATGAATATTGGAATCTTTATTCCAGGTCACCAGCACGGGCTGGTTGAATTTTTTCTTGTCGCCTACAAACGCGCCGATCACATCTTTTACAGAGGAGTAAATTAAGTTGACTAGCGGAATCCGGTAAATGAAGTTTTCGAAGACGGTGAAAGCGGGCTTAGCAATCAGGGTGGATCCAAGATAACCAATAACGGTTACTACACCAACAATGATGATAAGTCCGAAACCAGGAAACGGTTTCTCAATGTTAAAAATTCTTGGAATGAGCCCGTCCACCCAGCTGACCGTACCATAGATCACATAGATCGTAAAACCTACAGGGATCACAAAAAGCAATCCCTGCAAAAAATACCGTAAAAATCGTTTCATTCCCATCGCTTCGGGTCTTCGCCTTATTCGTGAATTTTTTCGATATGAGATTTAACCTGCTCCATCAGCCACATAGGCGTTGAAGTAGCTCCGCAGATACCAACGGAATCTGTTGGGTTAAACCAGGAATTACTGATCTCCGTTTCGTTTTCCACAAAATAGCTTCTTTCATTCTCAGCTTTGCAGACGCTGTAAAGGGCTTTTCCATTGGAACTTTTTTTGCCGCTCACAAAAATTACCACATTATGTTCTTTGGAAAATTTCTGAAGCTGCGGCTCTCTGTTGGAAACCTGTCTGCAGATGCTGTCGTTGTAGTCAAAATCCACTTCTTCCAACTTTCCTGCCTCTTTTATTTTTTCTTCAATTTTGGATTTAAGATTATAGAACCCTTTTGTGCTCTTGGTGGTCTGACTGAAAAGCGTTACAGGTTTGGTGAAATCGACTTTATCCAGATCCTCTTCTTTGGTAACAATGATGGCTTCGTTCTTTGTCTGACCTGCCAGACCGATTACTTCCGCGTGACCATGCTGACCGTAGATCACGATCTGGCCTTCCGATTCTTCGGCCTTATCCCAGGCATGCTTCACCCGGTTCTGAAGCTTCAGTACCACGGGGCAGGAAGCATCGATCAGCTCGATATTATTTTTCAATGCCAGTTCGTAGGTTTCAGGAGGCTCGCCGTGCGCACGGATAAGAACCTTACAGTTTTTCAGATGCTTCAGGTCTTCCTTTTCTATGATGCGAAGCCCTTTATCATGAAGGCGCTGAACTTCCATGCTGTTATGCACAATGTCGCCCAGACAATACAGAGGCTCGCCACTGCTGAGCTCATCCTCTGCCATCTGAATCGCAAATTCAACACCGAAACAGTATCCTGAATTTTTATCAATGCTTACCTTCATATAATCAAAAGATTATTGTTATAGGACTCTATGACTTTACCGGTTACCAGATGGATTACAAAATCGACCTGCTCGTCAACCGTCATAAATGTAGTATCGAGAATATAGGCATCGTCCGCTTTCTTCAACGGCCCTTCCGCACGGGTAGTATCGATATGATCTCTCTTTTCTATATTTCTGATGATATCATCCAGATCCACCACCTGCTTTTTTTCAAGAAGCTCCTGCTGCCTTCTGTAAGCCCGGACGTTCATATCGGCCACCATAAATATTTTAAGCTCGGCATCGGGGAAAACGGCCGTTCCTATGTCGCGTCCATCCATGACCAAGCCTCTCTTTTTCCCCATCTTTTTCTGAAGACCCACCATATATTTTCTTACTTCTGCGATCGCACTTACTTCACTTACCATTTCAGAGATGTACATCTTCCTGATTTCATCCTCAACATTCAAGCCGTTAAGGTAAGTTTCACTTTTATCGAGCTTTGGGTTAAAAATGAAAGTAATATGAATCTCTTCAAGGGCCTTGAGAATGGCCTTGGGATTAGTGAGATTAATATAGTGTTCGTGAAAATATAAGGTGGTGGCCCGGTACATAGCCCCGGTATCGATGTAGGCGTAACCCAGTCTGGCAGCAAGCATCTTAGCCGTTGTGCTTTTTCCGCAGGCAGAATATCCGTCTATGGCTACGATGATCTTCTTCATATATCAAATATAAAATTTTCCCGCCACTATCTCAATAGAAGTATAAGGATAGAAAGGGAAAAGAAGAACTCGTAAAAAGTATAAAGGAAATTAAAAAGACACTTATTTATTGTTGTGGCCTTTTTTCATTTTTTTGCCTGTACGCGGATGCCAGTTCTGTTCATGATGTCCTGATATACATGATGTTGCAATAAAACCAACCAGGCAGATCATGATGACAACTTTACTCATTTTCATATAAGACATATTTTAGATCAAATTGGTATATTTTTCTGAATCTACCAATTAGTTTAAGGAAAAAATACAAAAACAGCTTCTGCTGTCTTAATTCTTATTTGTGGTGTTCCTGATGGTATTTGTGACCAGCCTTTTCCTTATGATTTTTAAACGGCTGATGATGCTCGGCTTTGTGCTCTCTCCACCATGCACATGAGTTTAAACCAATGGAAATCAGAATAAAAAGGGCAATTTTCTTCATATACTTTCTTTTTTGGCCTATAAACGTAATTATAATCAGGAAGGTTTTGCTTCTGCCTGCTAGTCAAGGACTATTAAAGTTATAAAAAAACAATCAGTTCTATAAAAATATAGAGAATAATTAAAAAATAAGACGAATTGTAATACGGCTTTTTTACCGGGCAATAGCCAGAAGTAAATCTGCCTGGGTAATGATATGAACCTTCTCTTTCTCATCTCTGACCAGCAATGCGCTGCTGCCCTCGGCAATCAGGGAAGAAAGAACATCAATGGTATTGTCCATCCCCACAAAAGTAAAAGGTTTGTCCATAATGTCTTTTACCTGCTTTTCCCTTAGCGTAGGATCTTCAATAAGCAGCTTCAGAACTTTTGAATCGGTAATGCTGCCTACAAATTCTTCTCCTTCTATTACCGGAATCTGGGAAATACCTGCGTTGCTGAGTTTGGATATCACTTCACCCAGTTTATCGGCAGCATTCACGGTAATCAGCTTGTCAGCCCCTCTGTTCATGAGGATGTCTTTGGCTGTGGCATAGCTGGAATCCATATAGCCATGATCTTTCATCCAGCTGTCGTTATATACTTTGGCCAGGTAGCGTGTACCATGATCGGGCAGAATAATCACCATCACATCTTTATCGGTAAAATGTTGCCGGGCATATTCGAGCCCGCCGTAAACGGCCGAACCGCTTGACCATCCTACAAACATTCCTTCTTCTTTCGCAAGCCTGCGGGTCATAATCGCAGCGTCTTTGTCCGTAACCTTGATAAACTGATCGATGAGGCTGAAATCCACATTCTTGGGAAGAATATCCTCTCCTATTCCTTCTGTGCGGTATGGATAAATTTCGTTCTGATCGAACTTGCCGGTCTCCTTATACTTCTTGAAAACCGAACCATACGTATCGATACCGATCGATTTTATGCTCTTATTCTTCTCCTTTAAAAACTTCGACACGCCGCACATTGTCCCGCCTGTACCAACCCCGCATACATAGTGAGTGATCCTGCCTTCGGTCTGATCCCAGATTTCAGGTCCTGTCGTTTCATAATGGGCTACAGAATTCGAAAGGTTATCGTACTGATTCGGATAAAACGAATTCGGAATCTCTTTGCTAAGCTTCGCCGCCACCGAATAATAGGAACGCGGATCGGTAGGAACCACATTGGTCGGACAAACAATTACTTCAGCTCCCAGCGCTCTTAATACATCCAGCTTTTCTTTGGACTGCTTGTCGGTCGTTGTAAAGATGCACTTATACCCTTTGGCAATAGCCGTAAGTGCCAGTCCCATACCCGTATTACCCGATGTACCTTCAATAATAGTTCCCCCGGGCTTTAGCTTTCCGGCTTTCTCGGCATCTTCCACCATCTTAAGAGCCATGCGGTCTTTTACCGAATTGCCCGGATTAAAATATTCGACTTTTACGAGGATGGTCCCTTTAATGCCTCTGGCAAGCTTGTTGAGCTTTACCATGGGCGTATTTCCGATAGTCTCTATAATTGAATTGTGGTACATATGTCAGTCCCTTGTGAAAAATCGTTTAAAATCAGATCAGATACGTTAAATTAAGTCAATTAAAAATAATAAGCCTTCTTATTTATTAAAAATCGACGTATGGATCATCTTCTAAACAACATACAGCAAAATGCAGAAGTTTAAAAAAATACTAAGTATTTCGGGCCTTTTTATACTGATCTTTTCCTGCAGTGACATGGTCAGATCTGAAAAAAAGTCATTCTCCGATAGTCGTTCAGGAAAAAATTTCCAGGAAGACACTTCCAGAAATAACAAATACTCCTGGCTCAGCGCCTACGACTACAGGCAAAATCTTATAAACCGGATCCCTTGTCCGGCCGGATTTGAACGGATTGCTTCGACCAAAAATTCATTCGCCGATTGGCTGCGCCATCTGCCTTTAAAGAAAGCAGGTGCAGAAGTTAATGAGTATAACGGAACGCCAAAGAACCGCCAGGATGTACATGAGGCGGTGATCAATATCGATGCCGGAGGGAATGAAGACCTGCAGCAATGCGCCGATGCCGTCATGCGCCTGAAAGCGGAATACCACTACTCCAGAAAGCAGGACGATAAGATTCATTTTAAGTACACCAGCGGAGATATAGCCTCATGGACCCAATGGAAACAAGGCTACAGGCCCCAGATCAAAGGAAACAAGGTGAGCTTTGTGAAAACCAAAGGGGCGGACGGCTCCTATGAGAATTTCAAAAAATACCTGATATCAGTATTCAGGTATGCAGGCACTGCTTCCTTAAGCAAGGAAATGAAAGCTATTCCATTGAGTGAAATCGAGCCTGGCGATGTGTTCATAAAAGGAGGTTTTCCTGGTCATGCGGTCATTGTTACGGACGTAGCCGTCAATAAAAGCGGTGAAAAGGTCTTTATGATTGCTCAAAGCTATATGCCAGCTCAGGATATCCATATTCTTAAAAATTTCGAAGAAGAAAGTCTCAGTCCATGGTACAGCATAAACTTTGGGGATGAGCTGGAAACTCCCGAATGGGATTTCAGCAAAGATCAGCTAAAGCGATTTCAGTGATTGGAAAGAGATACTTTTAAAAATGAACTTTTTAAAAACTTTCCTTTCCCGGGCACAGTTAGATTTATATATGGGGGAGGAATTATTTATGGAGAATACTACAAAACAATCGCTGTCTGAAATATGTATCAATTCAGCAGGAGATCTTTGTGAGATCGTTGACTTTGGTAACGAGATCGTGGAATATAAAATCAATGGAGTAACGGAACATATTATATATGGTATATTTTTCAGCTTCAATCAAAAGTCTGAGACTAAGTAAAAAGTGTTAAGTGCGAATGTGTTAGCGTGTTAAAGAGGGTAATAGTTTGGGTTTAGTTGTGTTTTAGGTTATAAGGTTTAGGTTATAAAAAAAACCTGCTGGATTTCCGGCAGGTTTTTATTTTTTACGCAATCAGATTTGACAACTTTTAAATTAAGACGTGCAATTCCTGATTTCAAGAAAAGTTGTCAACTCTTACGAAACTTAATACTTATGACTAATTCACACTCGCACCCGCCAGCAGGTAGAGTACCGCCATTCTCACGGCCACACCGTTCTCGACCTGATTGAGGATAATGGAGTGATGGGAGTCTGCTACATCGCTGTTCAGTTCAACCCCGCGATTGATAGGACCAGGATGCATGATGACTATTTCTTTATCGAGGGAATCCAGCAGGGCTTTATTAATGCCATAGTATAGTGAGTACTCACGCAGCGAAGGGAAATATTTAATCGTCTGTCTTTCCAGTTGAATCCGCAGCACATTGGCTACATCGCACCACTGCAGCGCTTTTCTCAGATCAAGTTCTACCTTGACTCCAAGATCCTTGATGTATTTGGGAAGAAGTGTATTCGGACCGCATACCATCACCTGGGCACCGAGCTTTTTGAGCGCAAAAATATTGGATAAGGCCACCCTTGAGTGAAGGATATCGCCGAAAATACAAACTTTCTTTCCTTCCACACTGCCCAACTTCTCCCTGATCGAAAAGGTATCAAGCAAGGCCTGCGTCGGATGTTCATGGGTCCCGTCACCCGCGTTGACGATTTTCGCTTTGATATGTTTAGCCAGAAAATGAGGCGAGCCTACACTTTTATGACGTACCACGATCATATCTACCTTCATGGCAAGAATATTATTAACGGTATCCAGAAGCGTTTCTCCCTTTTTTACAGAACTTCCGGAAGATGAGAAATTGATGGTGTCGGCCGATAGCCTTTTTTCCGCCAGCTCGAAAGACAATCTGGTTCTGGTGGAATCTTCAAAGAACATATTGGCAATCGTGATATCCCGGAGGGAAGGTACTTTCTTGATGGGGCGGTTAATGACTTCCTTAAAATTCTGAGCAGTTTCAAAAATGAGATGAATATCCTCAGTGCTGAGTTCCTTGATTCCTAAAAGATGCTTGACGCTTAACTGGGGCATTCTATATTTTTTATGTCTTTGTTACTAACCAGATGTTATCCTGTTTTAATCCCTGCTCTTTGAGCTCTACCAGCACCTTTTCAGAATCCGTGCAGTGTACCTGTGTCCCCACATATTTCGGCTGAATTGGAAGATCGCGGCTGTACCGACGGTCTACCAGGACCAGAAGTTCCACCGAGCGCGGACGGCCGAATGCATTCATGGCATCGAGAGCGGCGCGCACGGTACGGCCCGTAAAAAGCACATCATCGACCAGGATCACTTTCTGGTCTTCGATCAGAAAAGGGACTTTGGTCTCGCTGGCTATCAGAGGATGTTCCTTATGACGGAAATCATCGCGGAAAAAGGTGGTATCAAGGTATCCAAGACGGATATCTTTTTTTAAGATTTCCTTAAGCTTGTTGGAAATGCGCTCAGCCAGAAAAACACCCCTGGGCTGCATTCCAAGAATTACGGAGTCTTTAAAGTCGTCGTGATTTTCAATTAACTGATGGCAAAGCCTTTCGATGGTGATCGAAAGCAACTGATTGTCGATGACAAGTCTTTTTTGCATCAGTAGGAGGTTTGGCAAAAATACAAAATTATTTCCAATTCGCGTTAAAAATTTACTTTGTCTCCGACAATTCCAACACCCGGTCAAATTCTTCCTTCCTTACCGGACAAACAGACAACCTCGAAAGCCTCACCAGCTCCATTCCTTTCAGAATCTTATCCGTTTTGATGAACTCCAATGTAATGGACTTCTTTAATTTTTTATAAGGAGCAATTTCTACTGCTACCCAATCTCCTTCTTTGGCTGTCGGATCGGGAAAAGCTTCCTTTACTACTTTGGCAATACCCACGATATCCTTCCCCTCGTTGGAATGATAAAAAAGCAACAGATCTCCCTTCTTCATCGCTCTTAAATTAATCCGCGCCGCATAGTTCCTGACTCCATCCCAGACCGTGGATTTATCCTTTTCAAGCTGTTCGTAAGGATATTTGAAGGGTTCGGATTTAACAAGCCAGTAGTTCATGCTAATTTTGAATTTTGGTTTTGAATTTTGAATTGGTTTCCCCGCAATTTAAACATTTGCCTTTAATACTCTTTGAACTTTAGGATTTAGAAGTTATGTTTATAGTAGAGTCAAAACCTCCAATCCATTGCAAAACCAGGAAATCATTAACCAATTGAAGTTAGCCTCCATGCTGATGGAACTGCATGAAGAAAACGCTTTTAAAATCAGAGGCTATCAGAATGCCGTTTTTAACCTGGATAAAGTGACTGTTGAGTTGGCCACCCTGTCCCTGGAAGAACTTACCGGACTGGAAGGAATCGGCAAAGGGATTGCCGCAAAAATTCACGATCTCTGCAATAAGAACGAATTTGCGGAGCTGAACGAGCTTCTTGAAAAAACCCCAAAAGGCATTATTGAAATGCTGGACATCAAGGGTATTGGCCCGAAGAAAGTGCGTACCATCTGGAAAGAGCTGAAGATCGAAGACAAAGAATCCCTGCTGACGGCCTGTAACGAAAATAAAATATCCGCCCTTAAAGGCTTTGGAGAAAAAACACAGGAAGCCATTAAGCTGGCCCTGGTATTTACCGAAGCGCATAAAGAAAAATTCCTGTATGCCGAGGCAGAGGAATCTGCCCTGAAACTCGAAAAGGATATCCAGGCCCTAAAAATTTCAGATTTAGTAAGTCTTTCGGGAGAAATCAGAAGAAAACTTGAAGTGGTGGAGACCGTTCAGGTTATTATCGGGCATGAAGATCCTACTGCGGTTTTTAAAGCTCTTGAAAAGATCCCGTATCTGATCAAAGATGAAAAGCTTTCCGCTCCTTTTGCCTGGAGAGGTCAGGGAGAAGCCGGCATTAAAACGGAAATTAAAGTCTGTGCAAAAGCGGACTTTGTTAATTATCTGTTTATTCATTCTGCCTCTTCGGATCATTTAAAGTCAGAAGCCAAAGAAGGCAAAAGCTTTTTCCATATTCTTAAATCCGAGAAGTTTTCTTCGGAAGAAGAGCTCTATAAAAACCTGGGGCTCCAGCACATCGAACCTGAAATGCGGGAAGGCCTGGGAGAGCTTGAGCTGGCCCGTGAGCATAAAATCCCTGCACTCGTTCAATACAAAGACCTGAGAGGCATTCTTCATAACCATAGTACCTATAGCGATGGCTCTCATTCGCTGGAGGAAATGGCTCTCTACTGCAAAGAGCTGGGCTTCGAATACCTTGGGATATCCGACCACTCAAAAACGGCTTTCTATGCTAATGGCCTGCAGGAATTCAGGGTTAAGGAGCAGCATAAGGAAATTGACCAGCTCAACAAAAAGCTGGCTCCCTTTAAAATCTTTAAAGGCATTGAGTCCGATATTCTGAACGACGGTGCGTTGGACTATGAAGAAGAGGTGCTGGCAAGCTTTGACTTCATTGTCGCTTCCATACATTCTAACCTAAAAATGACCGAAGAAAAAGCCACGACCCGGCTGATCAAAGCAATTGAAAACCCTTATACCACCATTCTGGGGCATGCCACCGGGCGATTGCTGCTAAAAAGAGAAGCCTATCCTATCGATCACCAAAAAGTGATCGATGCCTGTGCAGCCAATAATGTGGTGATAGAGATCAACGCTCATCCGAGAAGGCTGGATATGGACTGGCGCTGGGTAAGATATGCCATTGAGAAAGGCATTATGATCAGCATTAACCCGGATGCACATGAGAAACAAGGATACTGGGACATGCAGTATGGTGTGTATATGGGCAGAAAGGCAGGTCTCTCCAAAGAGCTCACGTTTAACTCACTGAGCCTGGCAGATATTGAAAACCATTTTACCCTGAAGAAAAAAACAAGCGCTCTTAAGGTCTGATGCCAAAGATTCTGATCATACGTTTTTCATCCATCGGCGATATCGTTCTTACGAGTCCGGTTATAAGGAATTTAAAACAGCAATTACCTTCGGCAGAAATCCATTTTTGTACCAAGGCAGCTTACAGAACCCTGGTAGAAAATAATCCACACCTCAGCAGAATCCATTACCTGGAAAAAAACCTCTATTCGCTGATCGAACGATTAAAACAGGAAAAATACGATTATGTCATTGATCTGCATAATAACCTGCGCAGCAGGATTGTAAAGTTCCGGTTAGGTGCAAAGGCCTTTACCTTTAACAAGCTGAACTTTCGCAAATGGCTGCTGGTAAACCTGAAAATGAATACCCTTCCCGACCTGCATATCGTGGACCGCTATATGGAAACGCTGGAGCGCCTCAACATAAAAAACGACGGGGCAGGACTTGATTATTTTATCCCTGAACGTGATATCGTTAAAACAGATTCTTTGCCTGAAGCTTACCGCAAAGGGTATTATGCCTATGCTATCGGAGCCCAGCACAATACCAAAAAGCTTCCTCCCGACCGTATTATCGAACTCTGTGAAAAAATCGAGGCTCCGGTAATTCTATTGGGAGATAAAAATGATGCGGAAACAGCCAGGTATGTAGAAGCCTATTTTATTAAAAAGAATAAAACCTTCAGGGTTTACAATGCCTGCGGAAAATTCAATCTGAACCAATCAGCCTCCGTCATCAAAAATTCGCTGGCTGTATTTACCCATGATACCGGTCTCATGCATATTGCTTCTGCCTTTAAGAAGAAGGTTTACTCCCTCTGGGGTAATACAGTACCGGAATTCGGTATGTACCCTTATAAGACCGATTATGAGGTGTTGGAAAGAAAAGGACTTTCCTGCAGGCCCTGCTCCAAGATCGGCTATAAAGAATGTCCGAAGGGACATTTTAAATGCATGAATGAGATTGATTTTGGTCAGATTTCTATAAAAACCGTCCGATAAATAGTCATTTAATAA
>JBJMLY010000552.1:0-4904 GCA_045805025.1 Cytophagaceae bacterium
GGCCAAATATTCCAAAGGAGTACCCATCGTAGCCGTGAACCCTGATAAAAAGCGGTTTGACGGAGTGCTCCTTCCCTTTGACACCGACAATTTCCTGTCAGGCGTAGAACATGTGATGTCAGGAAATTATAAATCGAGAACCATGCGATTTGCCGAAGCCTCGCTCAATGATGGACAGAGACTCCTGGCATTCAACGATCTTTTCATCGGCACTTCTTCGCATATTTCTTCCCGGTACCGGATCACCTATAATAAAAAATCGGAAGAGCAGTCATCCAGCGGGCTTATCGTATCCACTCCGGCCGGCTCTACAGGATGGATGAGCTCCATTTTTAATATGGCTTACGGACTAACCGGATTTTTTGAAGAAAACCTGAAGCTGAAGAGGCCGAAGCTGAAAGACGACCAGCTTCTTTTTGCCGTGCGTGAACCATTTCAAAGCCAGCGCACGCAGATTGGAATTACGGCTGGAATTTTATCCAATAATATAACATTGCAAATTGAATCCCTGATGCCTATGCATGGCGTGATTTTCAGTGATGGGATTGAAAGCGACTTCCTGAATTTCAACAGCGGCTCTATTGCTACGATCGGGATCGCAAAGGAAACTGCTATTCTGGTTGAAAAAGCCTGAGGGCTTTTGAATATCCTGTATACGTTTAAAAAAAACCGGCGGACAGAAAATTCAGGAATAAAAAATTGTCCACAAAATTTAAGCTCGTGTTGAAAACATAAGAGCGGCCGTCCATGTATAACCGGACAAATCCTGCCGCCATGCTTTCATTTTCAAATTCATCCTTCCTTTACCATCTCCTGATCAGCAATCTTATTCTCGTCTGTCTGTTCTCCGTGATCTACCATTATTACTGGGAGCTCAAAGCAAAGCTGGAAGAATCAGGCACAGTAAAGAATCCGATACATGAGAAATATAGAAAATTTCTGAGCCTTCAATTCCCATTCTATAACCGACTATCGCCCATTCTATTAACTCATTTTGAAGTGGCCGTGATGGAGTTCTATCACAGCAAAAATTTCGTAAGCACCGACGGCAAAAGGGTGAAGACCAAAATCCGCTTTCTGGTCTCTGCCTATGCGGCACAGGTAAGCTTTGGCATGAGGGGCTATACATTCCCCAGCATAAAAAACATCACTATTCATCCCAATAAATTTCCCGGCCGGAAAAAACCCGGACTTGTCAGCTGGGAACTGGAAGACCATGGCATCGCGATTTCAATAGAAGACCTTTACAGCAAGAAAGAAGAGGAGATCGGATCGCTGGGGCTGATAATCATGGCAGCCATTCTTAAAAGAGAAAATCAGCAGCTGTTCAGAGAACTGGTATTGAAAGCACAGGATGCCGATTATTTAATTGATAAATCGCAGGCACTGCATCAGAGAACTAAAAATCTATTCGAAAAAAAGGAGCTCTCCGATAAGGATGCCTTTATAGAAGCCTGCATCAGGTACTATTTCACCAGGCCGCTGGAACTCCGCAACCAGCATCCGAAAATGTTCCGGAAAATAGACCTTATGCTCTACAGGAATATTGCCTGAGGCAAACTACCTGTTTATACCTTTAATGTAAAGCATGTCGTCTTCAAACACAACATCCTTCCCGTCTACATCAACTACCTCTCCGATAAGACGAAAACCAAGCCATGGCTGAGGGCCATCGTAGCTTTGAACGGAGCCCGGTTTACAATTCTCAACTTTGTCTTTGTACGACCCGCCAAGCGCTTTATTTTTTTCCAGAACCATCTCCGCCGCATTTCCCTGAAGGTCATACAATCCATAACCATTGGAAAAAAACATGGCCACTGGGTACAGCCCTTTCCCAAACTGAGCCATCATCTTTAAATTGCTTTCGCAATTTCCCATGCCCGCATGGTTACAAAGGGCACAGCCTTTGTCATTAATACAATCAATAACTTCAGTCGTATATTTAGTAACATCCAGCTTCTTTTGTATAGCCGCCCCTTTTTTAATTCCATCCATCGCAATTTTTTCATATTCCTGTGCGGTCGGAAGTCTGAATTTCATGATCTTCTTCGCATAGTCTTTTTTAACATGAAAATTCTCATTGCCTTTGAATGTATACCAGATGCTGTAATTCACGGCCTGTTCGTAAGTAATATTTGTGATGGGTTTATTGTAAGGATTATTGATCGATTTTTTATCGGTAAATTTATTATCGGCGTCAAACCTGGTTCTATCCATCTCATACTTTTTTTCTTCTACCCCATAATAAGGGTACAAACTCAGAGGGATTGCATTCACATACTTTTCTTCCGCACTGTCATTTTTTAACTCCGACAGGTAATAAATATATTGTTCAACCGTCACTTCAGCGTCAAGCATGGCAATTTTTTCCTTCTCGACCCATTGAAAGGTAAAAGGCGCTTTTTTCATGGAAGGATAAAGAATTAACTGCGCTTTAAGGCTGAAAAATGAAAACAGCAAAAGGATGCAAAGTAATTTTTTCATGAGAGGAGTAATTAGATTAAAAAAAAATGTGAGCTGCCGGAGCAGCTCACTGAAAAATGATTTATAGGACTATTTTACCCGTTCCACATAGTCGCCGGTTTCAGTCGTGATCTTGATTTTATCACCGGTATTGATAAACAAAGGCACCTGAACGGTAGCCCCGGTTTCAAGCTCGGCTGCTTTCAGGGTTCTGGAAACTGTATCTCCTTTAAGCCCTGTTTCGGTATAGGTAACGGTCAATTCCACAGATCTTGGAGGCTCAGCATATACAGCCTCCTCGTTATCGTCAAACTTAACCAGTACGATCATGCCTTCCTGAAGAAAACGTAAACTGTCGCCAAAAAAATGTTTTGGTATTGATTGTTGCTCGAAAGACTCCTGATTCATGCAGACCAGGTTATCGCCTTCCTGATACAGATATTGCAGTTCATGGGTTTCTACTCTCACCAGTTCGATCTTCTCTCCTGAACGGAAACGGATCTCACTTTGCTTTCCGGTTTTAACGTTACGGCTTTTAACCGTATAGATCGCATTTCCTTTTCCGGGAGTGATATGCGTGTAATCAATTACCATCACCAGTTCTCCGGTGTATCGTAAAAAAGCGCCTTTTGAAATGTCTGAAGTAGTTGCCATAATTGTATGTTAGAAATTTAAGACTTCAAAGGTACACAGACGAGGCGGGATAGGCAAACTTTGGAAAGGGAGTATTACTAAAGCAGCAGCAGTCCGTTCTGCCTTAAATCAGCAATTGCTTCACTACCCC
Organism: Cytophagaceae bacterium; assembly: GCA_045805025.1. Classification (GTDB taxonomy): domain Bacteria; phylum Bacteroidota; class Bacteroidia; order Cytophagales; family Cytophagaceae; genus DATMOV01. The sequence goes on from JBJMLY010000552.1 coordinate 3,248, forward strand.
AGAAACTTTCGAAACTTCCCAATGAGCGGCTGTTGAACTCCTGCTCCATCTCCTGAAGTGTAAAAATTTTTTTATTGCTCGCGGACAACTTTGGCAGCATCTCATACAGCCAATTTCCCCAATCTTCTCTCAGATTCACTCTGAAATCCTCCTTCTTGCCGGCAAAGCTCAGCTCTGCCATCGCTATCGGTTTTCCTTTTTTATTTTTGGAATACGTCCTTATCGAAGGACCATTCCCCAGCCATACAATTTTAGCGCCCTGCCTTATACCCTCTTCCTGCTCGCCCGACAAGATGTATTCAATGTAGTCCGGTGAAACAATTGTCCGTGGAACAGAGAAATCAAACCATTTGTCCAGCGGAAAATCAAAGCCTATGCCGTGCATGTAGTTGAACAACGATTTCTTCAATCCTTCGCTGAAGGCATCGTGATCGCACCCTGTTTCGTCCACATGAATAAGATCGTTATTGGCAAAAGCACCTACCTCATGATTCATCTTTGCCACCTTAAATAATTCCGGGTTCAGGCCTACCGGACTGTGGGCCGTCATGGCGAACTGATGCCAGAAGCCTGACTGCAGAACTCCATGCATAAAAAGCTGCCTTACCACTTCCAGCGAGTCGATGGTTTCGCGGGCGGTTTGCGTCGGAAAGCCATACATCAGGTACGCATGAACCATGATACCCGCTTCCGTAAAATTCCTGCATACCTGTGTCACCTGCGCGACGGTAACACCTTTCTCAATCATAGCCAGCAGCCGGTCGGAGGCTACTTCCAGTCCGCCCGAGATCGCGATGCAACCCGATTCTTTCAGAAGCAGGCAAAGGTCGGCGGTAAAGCTTTTTTCAAAACGGATATTTGTCCACCAAACGACAGTCAATCCGCGTCGTAAAATTTCCAGGGCCAGGTCTCTCATCAAAGCAGGCGGAGCCGCTTCGTCTACAAAATGAAATCCATTGGAGCCTGTCTGCTTAATGATCTCTTCGATCCGGTCACAGAGCAATTCGGCGGTTGTCTGCTCATACCGTTTGATGTAATCCAGCGAGATATCGCAAAAGGTGCACTTTCCCCAATAGCAGCCGTGCGCCAGGGTGAGCTTGTTCCATCTGCCATCACTCCATAAGCGATGCATAGGATTGGCAATCTCAATCACCGACAAGTATTTATCCAGAAAAAAATCGGAGTAGTCGGGCGTACCTGTTTCTTTCTGCGGAATATCTTTATCCTTCGAACCATTGAAATAGGTCACTTTGCCATTCTCCAGCGCGAATGTTCTTTTAAGATCTTTCTTTTCCCGTTTTCCGTCCAGGTATTCAACCATGTTCAGAAAAGGCGCTTCGCCGTCGTCCAGCGTGACGAAATCCAGGTAATTGAAAACACGGACTTCGCTGAGCGATCTGAGCTCGGTATTGGCAAAGCCGCCGCCCAGCACTATCTTAATTTCCGGATGATTTTTTTTGATCCATTGTCCGCATTTGAACGCGCTGTAAAGATTTCCGGGGAAAGGAACTGAAAGTCCGATTAGTTCAGGCTTCAACCTTTCCACTTTTTCTTTTAACAGTTTAAGGCTGATCCGGTCGATCAGACGTTCGGGTTTATTCAGCTCTGATTCCATCTCGTCAAATTCGGATGCTGAGCGGCCCAGGCGTTCGGCATA
>JBJMLY010000553.1:0-8356 GCA_045805025.1 Cytophagaceae bacterium
ACCGGTGCCGCCGATCCCAGCGCAACCGGAGCCGAGCAGAAGCCGTATCCATACAGGGCAGGACTTGGCCTTGGGTATCAGATTATTATTGTTCCCAAACACCTGATCGGCAATTTCATGATCGGTGTGCAGGGGAATATGGATGCAAGGAATAATCCCTTCCTGTCGGTTTTTGTAGCTCCTTCAATAGGATACGCATTCTAAACTATGATGAAAAAAAGAATTATCTACCTTGTCCTGCTTTTTTGCATCTTCAGCTGCAAAAAAGACAACAGCATAGACACGCAGCTCATCGGCAAGTGGTCTGATTTCACTTCCACCTATACCTTCAACCCGGATTTTACCTACAACACTCTTTATACCAGGATCGGATCGGGAGCGGACTCTGTAAAGATCGACAGTGCTTTCGGTACGTATGAACTGGACAAAAAACGGGTGAACGTTACCTTCAACCAGGCCGGCTACCGCCAGAAATATACCGGCGTGGTTTTCTATGAAAAAGCAAACCCGGTCACCTGGCACTATTCCATTCAGGACTCAGTCTTGAACTACAACAGCCACACCACGACCGGCGTCCTGTACAAACAATAAATCCTTATTTTCCAGGTCTGTTGTTCCTGTAAATAATCAGGGCTAAATTTGCCTCATGAGCCTTTACAGCGAAACCATAGCCCTGATCCGGAAAGAAATCCTTCTCGAATGGAGACAGCGTTTCGCACTGAACGGAATACTGCTCTACCTGGGCAGCATCGTCTTTATCTGTTACCTGAGCCTGGGAGTGAAAACCAACGGACTTTCTCCCATCGTCTGGAATGCCTTATTCTGGATTATTCTGCTCTTTACCTCGGTCAATGCAGTCGCCAAAAGTTTTATGCAAGAAAAAGCATCCAGACTTTTCTATTATTACAGCATCACCAGCGCCAAATCGGTCATCATATCCAAAATCATTTATAATGCCGGACTAATGCTCCTGCTTTCACTGATCGGTTTCCTGTTCTACTCTCTGGTCCTGGGAAACCCTGTCAAAGACCAGAGTTTATTTCTCATGAATATTGTGCTCGGCGCCATAGGCTTTTCCTGCACCTTTACCATGGTTTCGGGCATTGCTTCGAAAGCAGGCGGCAATGCCACGCTAATGGCTATTCTTAGCTTTCCGATTATCCTTCCATTGCTGCTGCTGCTGATTAAAATTTCAAAAAATGCCATGGACGGACTTAACCGCGGGTCAAGCTGGGATGAAGTGATCATGCTGCTGGCAATAAATGTGATGATCACCGCTCTTTCTTATATACTATTTCCTTACCTTTGGAGAAGCTAAATACAGGCAATTTTGAATTTAATTAAGTCGGAGTCTCCGGGCCCTTCTCATAAGCAATGAATACCTCTTCAGATTATAAAAATTCCTTTTTCTCCTGGTGGAAGATCATCACCATGCTCCTGCTGATCTATACCGTCGTTCAGGGACTTTTAGGTCCTGTGCCAAGACTTCCTATTCTCAATGAGACCATACGGAATCTCTATTTCCATGTACCTATGTGGTTTGGCATGACCTTCGTTCTGCTTCTTTCATTCATATTCTCCATTATGTACCTGGCCGGCCATAAACATTCCAACGACAACTTTGCCGTGGAAGCAGCCAATACAGGCATCGCCTTTGGCGTTCTCGGCCTTATTACCGGAATGATCTGGGCTAAATTTACCTGGGGCCAGTACTGGAGCGGAGACCCCAAGCAGAACGCATCGGCCATTGGCTTACTGATCTATCTTGCCTATATGGTGCTGCGCGGGTCTTTCTCTGACGATCAGCAGAGAGCAAGAATCAGCGCTATCTATAATATCTTCGCCTTCCCGATTCTGTTCGCCTTGCTTTACATACTTCCCAGACAAGCCAAAGATTCTCTTCATCCGGGCAACGGAGGCAATCCCGCCTTCAGCAGCTATGATCTGAATTTTGATATGAAGCTTGTATTTTACCCTTCGGTGATTGCTTTTATACTTCTGGCAGTATGGATTACGATACTCAGAACCAGAATGCGCAATGCCGACGATAAATTAAATGGAATTGAATCATGAAAAAATTAATAGCTCTTTGTCTGTTCTTTGTTTCCTTTTCAGCGCTTGCTCTGAATGCAGACACTACAAAAACGACCACTCAGACGCAGATTCAGAAAACCAGTGAAGTAAAAACGCCGGCAACAGTGGAAATGGCCGATTCATTCCGCTCTGAGGGAAAAATATACATTCTGCTTGCAGTCGTACTCGTTGTGCTGCTGGGAATTTTTGCATACCTGTTCCTGTTGGAAAAGAAAATGGCTGACATAGAAAAGCAGCTTGATCCCAAATACAGAAAAATCCGGCTATAATGAAAAGATCTCACATCTTTGCCATCGTTTTAATAGGTCTATGCATTGCCATCATCATTTCGGCGACGGGTGATGCGAGCAGCTATGTGACTTTCAAAGAAGCTTATCAGATGGCAAAAAACGGCGACACCGACAAAGTGCATGTGGTGGGTAAGCTGAAAAAGGATAGTCTTGGTAACATTACGGGGATGGTATACGAACCTACCGTGGATCCGAATTATTTCAGCTTTATCCTGGAAGACAGTCTTCACGAAGAACATCAGGTCATTTACCTGCACCCTAAACTTCCCGACCTGGACCGTTCTGAAAAAGTAGTCGTCGTGGGAAGTGTCAGAAACAATGTTTTTATGGCGGATGAAATACTGCTGAAATGCCCGTCTAAGTATGAAGAGCCTGTGAACCAGAAGTCATTTCAATGAGTCTGAAAATAGGTGATATCGGACATCTGTTTGTCCTGCTTTCTTTTGTGGCGTGTACCATTGCCGCTTATTCCTATTTCTTTGCGCTGAAATTCCAGCCGGTTTCCCGCGAGTTTATTTCCTGGCAGAAGTTCGCAAGAATTTCCTTTTATGTACACGCCGTTTCCGTAGCGGGAATTATCTATTCGCTTTTCTTCATCATCTACAACCATCGCTACGAATATTATTACGCCTACGACCATTCGTCGAACGAGCTGCCGGTCTACTATATGATCTCCTGCTTCTGGGAAGGACAGGAAGGAAGCTTCCTGCTCTGGATCTTCTGGCATGCCGCCTTAGGAGTGATACTCATCCGGGTGAATAAACTATGGGAACCTTCGGTCATGGCCGTCTTCTGCCTCGTACAGGCTTTCCTGGCTTCCATGATTCTGGGCGTAGTAATTCCATGGATCAATATCAAGATCGGAAGCTCGCCTTTCGTGCTCTTCAAAGAGCAGATGCCGCATTTGCCGGTTTTTAAAATCAGGCCTGACTTTGTTCCTGAAAACGGAGAAGGACTGAACGCTCTTCTGCAGAATTACTGGATGGTGATCCACCCGCCTACTCTTTTCCTTGGCTTCGCCGCTACGACCATTCCATTTGTTTATTGCATCGCCGGGCTCCTTCAGAAAAAATACAGAGAGTGGATCCGCCCTGCCCTGCCATGGGCGCTTTTCGCAGCGATGATCTTGGGCACAGGTATCCTGATGGGAGGCTACTGGGCTTATGAGACGCTGAACTTCGGCGGCTACTGGAACTGGGATCCGGTTGAGAATGCAGTCTATGTACCCTGGCTGATCCTGGTCGCTTCAATCCATACGATGATCAGCTATAAGAACAGCGGTGCGGCTTTAAAGTCCAGCATGATCCTGGTCATCTCCAGCTTCCTGATGATCCTGTATGCTACCTTCCTTACCCGAAGCGGCGTACTGGGGAATGCATCGATACATTCCTTTACCGACCTTGGACTTTCAGGACAACTCGGTTTATATCTGGGAACTTTTATTCTTATCTCCCTGATCCTGGTTATTATCCGCTGGAATGAATTTCCTGCTTCGCAGAAGGAAGCCGAAGTGTATTCGCGGGAATTCTGGATCTTCGTCGGCGCGGCCGTGCTTTGCCTGGCAGCCCTGCATGTCACCTGGATCACTTCCTTCCCCTTCTTCAACCTGATCGGAAAATCGGTCGGGCTTGACCTGAATCTTGCTTTACCTGCCGACAAAGAGACCTATTTCAGCAACCGTCAGATCTGGTTTGCAATCCTTATCGCGATCCTTTCCGGCATCGGTCAGTTCTTCTGGTGGAAAAAAATAGAAGGAAAAAAAGTGAAGGATGCCATTGCCATTCCTTTGATACTGGCACTGCTTGTTTCTATCGTGATCATGATCCTTGGCGGAACTTACGATTGGGATAAAGAGATCATTGCGACCACCCCCGACATTAGCTTAAAATTTCTGAAAGACTGGTTCGGCCTGGATACGGATATGAAGATCTCCGGCTACATGGTCAAAAAGATCCGTTACATACTTCTGATCACGGCTTCGCTGTTTTCGATCTTCGCCAATAGTATTATTCTGGTTCAGGTAGTAAGGAATAATTTCCGCTTATCCGGTGGTGCCGTTTCACACATCGGCCTGGCCATGATGCTGATCGGAATATTGTATTCTTCCGGGTATTCCAAGGTAGTTTCCCTGAACATGACCGGCCTGCTCCTGATCAAAGATGCGCCCGTCGATTACAACAGGGACAATATTCTTCTATGGCGCAATGTTCCTGAAAAGATGAACGGCATGGAACTAAGCTATCGCGGGCCAAGAGTGGAAGCCAAAGGATTTCCGGGCTACGTGAATAAAGACAGCATCATCATGGTTCCGGGCAAATACAAAGCCCTGGCAAGGACCAATATTTCAGCCGAAGGCAAAATATATTTCCGGAAAGGCGACAGCCTGGATGTATCGCCTGAAAACACATTTTACGAAGTGCTGTTCAGAAAGGACGATGGAGATACGTTTAAACTCTATCCTCGCCTCCAGGTAAACCCCCAGATGGGAACCATTGCCTCTCCCGACATCAAACGTTTCTTTAGCCGCGACCTGTATGCACATGTCAATTCCATGCCCGTAAATGAGGAAGACAGGAAATGGAGCGAGCCTGAGCAGCATGTAATAAAGGAAGGCGACACACTATTTCTCAATGATTTCGTGGCTATCCTGGAGGACATCAAAGGAAATGACACGATTCCCGGTATACGATTAAAAGGCAATGATGTATCCGTTACGGCCCGCATAAAGATACTTGGCAGCAACAACAAAGTATACTATGCAAAGCCGAGTTATATCGTTCTCCTGGAAGACAAAATGGTAGGACAGATTCCTGAAATTATCGAGGATCTTGGACTGAAAATTTCATTTTTACATATCGACCCTCAAACCAACAGCTTTACATTCGGAGTAAACACTTCTCAGAAAGACTACATAGTGCTGAAGGCTATTGAAAAACCGATGATCAATGTTCTCTGGATAGGCACCCTGCTGCTGGTACTGGGCATGATCATGGCCATCGTTAGAAGGTACAATGAGTTTGTAAAAATGAGGGATAAGGGGGAAGAATAATTGTCAATAGTCATTGGTCATTAATTCTACATACTTATAATCTGTTTTTTTAATGACCAATGACTATTGACCTGGATGTTGTAACATTTTTGTAAGTTCATGCTTAATGTAAAACATATAGCAGACATAATCGCTCACACTATGAATTTCAAATCAATCAACACCTTAATCTTTGATGTGGACGGCGTACTGACCGACGGCGGACTACATGCGCATAGCAATGGCGAACAGACCCGGGTCTTTAATATTAAGGATGGTTATGCGATGGAAAAAGCGGTCAAAGCCGGATATAATATTGCCATCATCTCCGGTATTGATGAGAAAGGTGTGAGGGTAAGACTGGAAAGGTTGGGAGTTAAGGATATTTTTCTGGGGATCAAAGACAAGCTCGCCCTCTTCAATGACTATCGAAAAGAGAAAAAAGCGGATCTGAACCACATCCTTTACATGGGTGACGATATTCCCGATTATAAGATCATGCAGCTGGTGGGACTCCCCGCCTGTCCGGCCGACGCGGTGGACGACATCAAGGAGATCTGCAAATATATTTCTCCCTTCGACGGCGGCCGCGGTGCAGCCCGCGATGTGATTGAACGGGTGATGAGTGCGCAGAACAAGTGGCTGAAGGATGAATGGTAGAACCAGTTGCCTGTTGTTTGTTTTTAGTTGTTAGTGCAGAAGGTTATCTTGCAGCTCATGCAGCCTGAACCTTCTTTATCCCGGAAAACTATACTCTTCCTGAAGCTTATCAGGATCCAGAACCTGATCATCATCCTGATCTCCCAATATGCTGCTGCGATTTTTCTGATTAAAGGCCTGTCTGCATGGTATACCGTAATCATGGATCCGAAAATGCTCGCCCTGAGTATGGCCACCTTGCTGATTGCCGCAGGCGGCTATATCATTAATGACTACTACGATGTAAAGATCGACATGATCAACAAGCCCGAAAGAATTGTTGTTGGAATGCTGATGAAAAGAAGAACGGCAATCATTCTTCATACATGCATTAATGTTGCAGGAATACTGTGTGGCTTTATTGTAAACTGGAAGGCAGGACTGATTTCCACGCTCATCAGCTTTCTGTTATGGCTTTATTCGGTCTGGCTCAAGAAGACTGCTTTTGCCGGCAATATTCTCATTTCCCTGCTGAGTGCTTCCTCGCTTGTCCTTCTGATTTTTTATTTCAGCGCTCCCTATGGAATTCTTCTGATCTATGCAGGCTTTGCGTTCTTCATATCCCTGATCCGTGAAATAATCAAAGACATGGAAGACATGAAAGGAGACGCTGCCTTTGGGTGCAAAACCCTGCCCATTCTTTTCGGAATACGAAAAACAAAAACTATTCTTTTTGTATTAATCATCCTGTTTACAACTATCCTGATCGTATCAGGAATACAGATCGATTTGAATGTACTGGCATTTCTAGGACTTTTTGTCGTTCCTCCTCTGATATGGCTCTCCTTCGGACTGGCACGGGCCGATAGCAGCCGTGAGTTTACAAAGCTTAGCTTTCTCTGCAAATACATCATGCTCAGCGGAATTATTAGTATGATCTTTATTTAAATTGTCATTCGTCATTAGGAAAATATTTTGTTAAATAATTAACGACCAATCACAAATTCAATGACTATTGACTATTGATATACTAACAACGTACCTTTGTTCCATGAATTTCGTCACCAACATCGCTATTTTTGCTTCAGGCTCGGGAAGTAATGCCCAAAAGATCATGGATTATTTTCAGCATTCTTCCGACATCCGGGTAAAATACCTGCTCTCCAACAATAAGAATGCTTACGCCCTGGAACGCGCAAAGAACATGGGCATTGAGACACGGACCTTTGACAAGGCTGCATTCCGGGAAAGTGATGAAGTCGTTCAGTTTCTTCTGAAAAACGAGGTAAGCTGGGTGATCCTTGCCGGATTTTTATGGATGATTCCGGAAAATCTGATCCGGGCATTCCCATGCAGAATTATCAACATACACCCTGCTCTTCTGCCTTCCTATGGCGGCAAAGGTATGTATGGCATTCATGTACATACCGCCGTGCATAAAGCGAAGGAAAAAGAAAGTGGTATTACCATACATCTGGTCAACGAACACTACGACGAGGGGGAGATCGTTTTCCAGGCAAAGTGCCTGCTCGACGAAAACGACACTCCTGAAAGCATTGCCGCCAAGGTACTGAAACTGGAGCACGAACATTTTCCGAGAGTAATTGAAGAGCTGATCCGCAAAGCCTGATCATAATTGCCATGTACCGCTTTCTAAAAAATTTTCTGCGAACCATAATTCCCCAGCGTCTGCTCTTTAGGCTAGAGCCTCTGCTCAGGAAAATTTACGCCCTGCGATATATAGGAGAAGCTCATGCCTGCAATATCTGTGAACACACATTCTCAGATTTTATCCCTACAGGCAAAGAAGAATTACTATGTCCATACTGCGGAAGCCTGGCAAGAAACAGAAGATTATTTCAGCTTATTCAGCCTCATTTAAAAGGTAAAATGTTGGACTTCTCGCCTTCCAGATGCTTATACAGAGCTTTGAAAAAGACAAAAGGAATTGATTACCTCAGCACAGACTTTGAAAATGAATTTATAGCCGACAGAAGGTACGACATCACCCATATTCCGGAGGGGGATGAGAGCTTCGACCTGATTATCTGTTACCACATTCTGGAACACATTGAAAACGATAGCAAAGCCATGACTGAACTCTTCAGAGTACTGAAAAAAGACGGACTGGCTTTCATTCAAACCCCGTTTAAGGATGGGGAAATCTATGAAGATCTCACCATCAAAGACCCTGAACAACGCAAACTTCATTTCAGGCAGGAAGACCATGTGAGAATTTATTCCGCAGAAAGTCTAAAGCAAAGACTTGAGAAGGCGGGGTTTCGGGTTGAAGTAAAGACCTTTC
>JBJMLY010000554.1:0-6410 GCA_045805025.1 Cytophagaceae bacterium
ATGATCAGGTATTTACCGAAACTACCGCCGGAACCGGAGTTGCTGAATCCGCTGTTGTTGTATCCTCCGTTGTTATTGTTGTTATAGCTTGAGTTACCGTTATTATAATTATCGAAATTCGTATTGCTGTTATTACTATTGCTATTGTTGTCCTGAGGATCAATCGGATCATCATCTTTGACCATTCTTACTGGCATAGGTGTGGGGGTTTAAGGTTAAACTGTTTGGTTAATTTAAGAATTATTTGGCATTGTTATAATCATCAATCAGGCTCGGATCGTCATTGTCTTCGTCCTGCGTTGTATTGTCGTCGTCAGAATTATCATCGTTTGAATTATTATTGTCGTTGTCGTCGTTTCGCTTCGTATTATTTGTATTGTTCCCCGAACCGTTTTTATTGATCTCTACGACAATCAGCACCGCATTTTTATCGGATTCCTTCACTTTGAAATCTACTGTTTTATTGGTTTCGAAATCAAGGTCATTGACAGCTATCAGCTGTGATCCCAGTGCCTCCTTAACTCTTGCTTCATAACCGGAAGCCTTGCTCTTATTTACTTTGTCGTTAATGTTGTTAATGTCGATGGCATCTTTTGTAAGGATTACCGCCATCAGGTCTTTTTTGCCGATATTATCCAGCTGCATGGAGTAATCGCCGGGAAAAACTCTTGTTCCTGTAATTCCGCAGTAGGGGGAATGGTTGTCTGTATAGGGGAACAGGATATAGCTTTCTCCATTGGTATCCAGTCCGATTACATAGGTATAGCAGGCAATCGAATTAGTTACCTCCATTTTAAACTTGGTGCCTATGTTCTGTTCGTCCGTGGTAAAGGTATAGCCTTTGCTGTGCTCCAGGGCCATATAATCCCTTGTTTTATTAATGAGCAGGCCGACGCTTGCGCCAAAGCTCAGATTGTCGGCATTCTTTCTTTCTACAGGAAAAAACCCATACGCTTCCCGGCAGAAATTTTTGAAGTCGGAGTAGCGCATCCAGAAGATTCCTTCTTCGCCGAAATCTTCGCCCCAGCTGTTCATGATCTCTACGGAACCTCCTTCAAAGTTGTCGTCGTAGCCGATGAGGCACATGGCATGTCCGCCCAAAGCGCAATTGTCATAATCTCCGTTCTTGTACTTTTCAAGTTCGGCGTAATCATCATCTGTAGGTTCCCAGATTTTTTCGCCGTAAAGCTTATCGAACGAGCCACCCACCGGTACGGCAATGATGACAGGCGCTCCCTGGGAAATATTTTGTTTAATAGCATTCAGGTTGATGCTGAACTTGTCTCCGTCGGTTAAGCGATTATAACCTTCGATACGAAAAGCCCCGGCCTTGTTTAATTGAGATTCATCCGGTTTCTGATCGCAGGAATTGGCATCGTAGGGAAATTCAGAAAGCGCAATGTCTCCTGTATTGATCATCATATCCAGGGCATCTCCGATGAAGGTTCCATGACTGCAGTCGCTTTCCCGTATTGAGTTGTAAATGAAGGAAGGGCTGAACGCAATGTCGTTAGGGTTTGCTCCTGTAGCATAGGCCTGCAAAATAGTGCGGCCGCCATAGCTGGATGACCAGCCAACGCAAGACGACTGCTGGCCCTGGTTACCTCTTTTCGGACAAAATTTTCTTAAGGAATAAGCGGAGGGAATGGAATTTTTTGGCGAACCTCCGTCCAGTGGTTCAAAAATATCGGTCTTCTTAAATTCTTCTTTGTTGGTGACACATCCAAGAGGCATTTCTTTTTTGCTTCTGCTCTTATTGCAGCTCAGAGAGCCAAAGAAAACAGTTGCTACCAGGAAATAAATCAGGTAAGGCTTAATTCTCATAGGTTTAATAGGGTATTACGTAGGTCTTCGGGGTTAAACGTATAGTTCCTAAATAGGTTACTGCCATTTCAATCGGAAACCATTGTAGATGAGCGCACTTCATTTGTAGATAAGGGTTCGCATTTTTCAAATTTAAAAGCGTGTAGCATCTTAAACAATAAATTTGGCTTAGTCGTTTTGAAGTAATTATTCTATGAAGCTGAGCGCAGGACTTTTAATGTTCCGGAGAAGAAAGGATGAGCTTGAATTTTTTCTCGTTCATCCCGGAGGACCTTATTTTAAAAATAAGGATCTCGGTTATTGGACTATTCCTAAAGGAGAACCGGAAGAAGGGGAAACCCTGATCGATGCGGCACAAAGGGAGTTTAATGAAGAGACAGGAATTTTGCCCTCACCTCCCTTTACTGAACTGGGAAGCGTGAAGCAGAAAGGGGGTAAAAAAGTATATGCCTGGGCCTTTGAAAAAGATTCTTCAGATCCTTTTGCATGCAATTTTTTTCAGTTGGAGTGGCCTCCTCGCTCCGGTAAAATAGTTTCCTTTCCGGAGGCTGATCAGGGGCTTTATTTTTCAATGAAAGAGGCCCTTGAAAAAATTAATCCGGCACAGGCTGACTTCATTCTAAGAGTATACAGTCTCTTTTCGGAAATTTCGTAGCTTTTGAAGAAAAAATTCAATTTTCGGTTACCATTTAATGAGTTCCTGTATTTATAGGTACACCTAAGTATTCATACCTGTTTAATTTTTAGTAAGGTCCGCTTTTCTGCGGACCTTATTTTTTTATACTCCTCCATGTTATGGGCTCTTTTCATTCTTTTATTATTAATATTGGTATGGATTTATCCGTTTAGATTTCGTGAAGAATATCGATGAACTATTAAAAGAGTATTGGGGACACAATTCTTTCAGGCCTTTGCAGCGCGAGATTATCGGCTCTGTGATGGATGGGAATGATACGTTTGCTCTTCTTCCTACAGGAGGAGGGAAGTCTGTCTGTTTTCAGGTTCCGGCCCTTGCCATGGATGGTATCTGTATTGTAATCACGCCCCTGATAGCGCTGATGAAAGATCAGGTGGAGCAGCTTAAAAAGAAAGGGGTTAATGCGGTAGCTATTTATTCAGGTCTCAGTAAAAGGGAGATCGATATTGCTTTTGATAATTGTGTATACGGTCACAATAAGTTTCTTTATCTCTCGCCCGAAAGGCTGCTTTCCGATCTGTTTACCGAACGAGTGAAGAAAATGAAGGTAAATCTGGTAGCCGTGGATGAGGCCCACTGCATTTCTCAGTGGGGCTATGATTTCAGACCTTCTTACCTGCGTATTTCAGATCTGCGGACCCTGCTTCCGGGTATTCCTTTTATTGCCCTTACCGCTTCGGCTACAGAGAAGGTAAAAACCGATATTGTCGAAAAGCTATGTCTTGATAAAGTCCGGATTTTTCAAAAGAGTTTCGAAAGAACAAATCTATCCTACTCTGTCATTCACGCGGAGGATAAGGAAAAGAAGATGCTTGAGATTCTTAAAAATGTGAAGGGTACATCGATTGTATACACACGCAGCAGGAAACAAACTTCCGATATCGCGGCCATTCTAAAGAAAAAGGGTATTCAGGCTGATTTCTATCATGCCGGATTAAGCAATGAAGAAAGAGAGAAACGGCAGACAAGCTGGATTGCAGGAGAGCTGCGGGTGATTGTGGCCACCAATGCTTTCGGGATGGGAATCGATAAGTCCGACGTACGAACAGTCATTCATTACGCGCTCCCTGAAAATCCCGAATCATACTACCAGGAAGCGGGCAGGGCAGGAAGAGACGAGAAAAAGGCTTATGCGGTTTTACTCTGGCAGGAAAATGACATCAGGATACTCGAAGAGAAAATTGCTGCTTCGTATCCCTCCATTGATTTTATCCGGAGGGTATACCAGTCTCTGGCAAATTTTTTCAAGATTGCTGTTGGAAGCAATTCGCTTCAGAGCTTCGATTTTGATCTGCCCGAATTTGAAAGAGTATATGAACTTCCCCGCACAGAAACTTATTATGCCCTCAAAAGGCTGGAGTCGGAAGGCTTTGTACAATTGAACGAATCGTTCTATTCTCCATCTGCCATCATGATGAGCCTTAGCGGAGAAGAGCTTTATAAATTCCAGGTGGCACAAGCTGCCATGGATCCTTTTATAAAAACAATACTCAGAATGTACGGAGGAGGCATATATACCAATTTCGTAACCATCGTTGAAAATGATATTTCCCGGCAGATGCAGATTGCCACTTCCGAAGTTATCCGCCTCCTTCAGCATCTGGATAAACTGAATGTTCTTGTCTATGCTAAAAGAAAAGACAAACCTCAGATTACATTCCTGACGCCACGCCACGATGCCGCTAAACTTCCCCTGGATTTTAAAAAAATTGAAGCGCGTAAAAGAAATGACCAGGAGAAAGTATCGGCCGTTATTAACTATGTCAGACAAAAAGTGAGGTGCAGATCTGTCGAACTGCTGGAATATTTTGGCGAAACCGTAAATCACGATTGCGGTTTCTGCGACCTTTGTATTGCCAGAAAAAAGGAAAAGGATAAACAGGATTCCTATAAGCTTTATGGACATGCCATTCTTGAAAATTTAAAGGAAGGCAGTAGTCCAATTGATGCGTTAGTGGACAAGATTGATAGTAAGAATAAGAACCTGGTATTGCTTGCCATACGGGAATTACTCGACAATCAGGAAATACAATACAATCAGACAGGTGATCTGATGTGCAGAAAATGAAAAACGCCAATATTTTTTTTCGGCCTCAGGACAGAAAAGGAAAATTTCCTCTCGCTGTTTTGCTGTTCTTTTTTATCTATTTTATTGCCGGGCTTTCGGTGTTTCGGGATTATGGTATTTCCTGGGACGAGAACGGCCATCGGTATCTGGGGATTATTACCGGTAATTATATTCTCAATGGAGATACCACGCTCTTTGCAGAAAAGGATGTGAATGATCACGGCAGTGTTTTTGACCTGGCTCTGGTGGGTGCGGAGTTCTTGCTGCAGCCTCAATCCAGCAGAAATATTTTTATGTTAAGACACGGTCTTTCGTTCCTGGTATTCTTTTTTTCGACTATTGTATTTTATCTGCTGATCTTTAATCGTTACAAATCCTGGAAGCTAGCCCTATTAGGTACAGCCATGCTGGTCATGTCGCCGCGGTTCTTTGCAGAATCATTTTATAACGGCTCCGATATTCCTTCTTTATGCGCAGCTATTATCTGCCTGTATTTTCTGGTCAGATACCAGGAGAATAAATCCTATGCAGACCTCTTTCTTCTTTCTTTGTGCGGAGCACTGTTCATCGACATCCGTATTGCGGGCTTAATCGTGCCGGCTCTGGCCCTGGCATTCATAATTTTTGACCTGATTTTTCTGCCTGCTAAAAAAAGGCTTTTGCTCCAGGTCTTTTTTCTCATACTGGTAACGGGGGCACTTGTTGTTTTATTCTGGCCTTACCTCTGGCCCGATCCTGTAAAGATGTTCGCGGAAGTTTTCAGAAGGATGAGCGCGTATGATTTTGAAGCACTGACTTTATTCATGGGTAAATTTTACCATGCCAACGAATTACCCTGGTATTACCTTCCCGTATGGATATTGGTAACAATTCCTGTCTGGTATTCATTTTTTATGGTGACTGGATTTATTTCCATAATTATTTCCGGACTGAAAAGATTTAAGGATCTTAAAGATCCTCATGCCTCTCTGCGCAAGGATGTTGTTTTCACTGCCATTGGCTTCGGGACTCTCACGCTGGTTATTCTGATGGGAGTATCTTTTTATGACGGCTGGCGCCACATGTACTTTTTGTATCCTGCTTTCTTGATGGTTGCCTTAAAAGGAATAAATCTGCTTTACAGATTGATCCTGAATTTCCAGCCAGCGTTCCGATATGTTTTTACAGGCTTGTTGCTCTTACTGATCTCTTTTCAATTTTTTTATATCATCCATTGGCATCCTTATCAGAATGTTTACTTTAATACCCTGGCCGGTAACCCGGACGGGAAATTTGAAAAGGACTATTGGGGACTTTCCTATCGGGCCGGACTGGAATACATTCTGAAGAACGATTCCAGAAGCACGATCAGCATTGAGGTAAATAAACCTCCAGGATTATTTAACCGATGGATTCTTCCGGATGCCGATCAAAAAAGAATTAAATTTACAGGCATAGAAGAGGCCGACTATTTTATTACCGAATTCAGACTTCAGCGCATTCATGTTCCCGAAGGAAAGGAAGTTTATGCTGTTTCAGTGGATGGATTAAAGATCATGGCTGTCTATAAATTAAAATAAAAAAGTCTCCCCGTCAGGAGACTTTTTTATTTTAAATCAGACTTCTGACTATTACTCAAGAGCAGCCACACCCGGTAATTCTTTGCCTTCCATATATTCAAGCAAAGCGCCACCACCGGTCGATACATAGGATACAGCATCTCCGAATCCGAGGTTGTTTACGGCAGCAGCCGAGTCACCTCCCCCAATCAGCGAAAAGCCTCCGCTCTTGGTCGCTTTTACGACGGCTTCAGCCACAGTAATAGTTCCGTTGGCGAAATTC
>JBJMLY010000555.1:0-8337 GCA_045805025.1 Cytophagaceae bacterium
CCCGGTTATAAAGGAAGAAAACCCGGCCGTTTCGACGAAGAGCTTAAAAAGATCAATAATACTTATTTTATGGACTATAAAAGGTATAGAAAGGATCAGTCATTCTTTGAAAAGGAATTTATTACTAAATTTAAATCAGATTTCAGGATTTATCTCGCATACCTGAAAGACAAATATCCTTCAATGTAACTCTGTTGAGTATTTGGTATATGTTTTGTATGATTTTTTGCTGAATCAATGTAAGATGAAAAGATATTTGAGCTTTATGATTCCGGTGCTGCTGCTCGCTGTTTTTGGATTCACTGTCCAGGAAGAAGGGAAGGTGCTTGATAAGAACGTATTCGGCTGCGGAGAAAAGCTTGAATTCAGGGTGCATTATGGATTTATCAATGCCGGCGAGGCCACCATTGAAGTTCATCCGCAAATGTACCGGGTAAATAATAAAGTATGCTATAAGGCTGAAGTAAGCGGGAAATCGGTAGGAGCCTTTGATCTGGCCCTTCGCATCCGCGATAAATGGGTTACCTATATGGATACCTGTACAACAAGTCCGCAGAAATTTTACAGAGACGTCGAAGAAGGTAAATACCGGCTTAAAGAAAATGTGCAGTATGATTATAACACAGGACTGGCCGTGGTAGACCGTGAAGGAAAAAACGGAGCGGATAAAAGCCATAAAGAATATACTATACCCAAAGATGTCCATGATATCGTCAGCGGATTTTATTTTCTGCGCACCATCAACTTCAATAAACTGAAGGTAGGAGATACGATCAGGACGAATGCTTTTTTTGAAGATAAGACCTACGATTTCCAGATTAAATTTATGGGGAGAGGGACGGTCGATACTAAGTTCGGAGATATTTCGGCCATTAAACTCAGTCCGATTATGCCCGACAATAAATTATTCGAAGGAGGAAATTCGATACGTATGTGGGTCTCGGACGATAAAAATAAGATTCCGGTAAAAATTGAAGCCGACTTGTTTGTAGGCGCTGTGGAAATGGATTTAAAAAGCTACCAGGGCCTGCGTAATACCATTACTTTTAAAGACAAATGATCCATTCCAGGTCATTAAATATCTGATATGATGAAGCCGATCAACGCCATAAAAAAAACTCTTCTTGCTTTCGCCTGTACGCTGCTGGTTATTTCGGGCTGCGGAGCCGGGGAAAATAGCAACCGCATCCGGGGAGAATTCCAGAATGCACAGCAATTTAAGTACGCTTATCTTTTTAAATACTTCGGACAGGAAATCACTAAAATAGATTCCACCGCTCTCACAGATGGGAAATTCGAATTCAATCTGAAGAAACCATTGCCCCGTGGATTTTACAGGGTAGGAGTAAACAATACAAGTTCAATCATACTCATCCTGGCCGATGAAAGTCCTTTCATTAAGGCTGATCTTAACGATATCCCTTCCACGGCACTTATTACAGGATCTCAGGAAAACCAGGTGTATAAAGAATTTCTGCAGTTTAATGAAAAATTTAACCAGGCTGGTTCCCAGATCCAGGCAGAGGCCCAGGCGCTGGGAAACCCTCAGCAGGTAACTGATACCGGCCGGTATAACAACGGTATCAGAAAACTCCAGGCGAGGCTTGATTCTATTACCGCTGAAAAGAAAAAGTATTACGGAGAAATTCTCAAGAAAAATAAAGCCCTGTATGTTGCCAAAGTCGTGGAGATGTCCGGCGATGAAGGCACACGCGATGATTATTTTACGCCCGCCATGCTGAAAGATGCTGAACTGGCGAACGGAGACCTGCTTTCAAACAGGCTCAGTATGTATCTTCAGCATTTTGCAGGCAATAGCCTGGAACTGGCCGAAGCAGAGACCAGGGAACTGATCAAAAAAGCATGGATTCCCGAAAACAAGGAAGTGCTTTATCTTACTTCGATCAAATTATTTTTTCAGTATGACCAGGATTATGCCAGAGGTCTGGCTGCTGATTATGGAAAAGAGTATCCGAAC
Organism: Cytophagaceae bacterium; assembly: GCA_045805025.1. Lineage (GTDB taxonomy): Bacteria > Bacteroidota > Bacteroidia > Cytophagales > Cytophagaceae > DATMOV01. The sequence goes on from JBJMLY010000555.1 coordinate 1,979, forward strand.
TCCAGCTACTGCAAAAAATTGCTGGCTGGTATCCCGAAAGGTCCTCCGGCCATCGGTGAACTGGCTCCCGATATTGTTTTATCAGATACATTGGGAAAAATTCTGGCGCTTTCTTCGCTCAAGGGTAAAATTGTGCTGATCGATTTCTGGGCTTCCTGGTGCAGGCCATGCCGTATGGAAAACCCCAATGTCGTGAGGGCTTATGATAAGTATAAAGACGCAGGCTTTACCGTATTCAGTGTTTCTCTGGACGATAATAAAGCCAACTGGACCAGAGCCATTAAAGTGGATAATCTGAAATGGAGTTCCCATGTTTCCGACCTGAAAGGCTGGCAGTCGTCTGCTGCAAAACAGTATGGCGTAAATGGAATCCCTGCCACTTTCCTGCTTGACCGCGAAGGCAAGGTCATAGGTAAAAATCTTCGCGGAGAAGCCCTGGAAGCGAAACTGCAGGAAGTTTGCCCGCAAAAATAATATGAGCAAAAAGTATAAAGTTCTTGTGGTGGACGATGAGCCCGATATACAGGAACTTCTTCAATACAACCTGGAGAAGGAAGGCTACGACGTCGAAACGGCGGGCAATGGAAAGGAAGCGGTGGAGGCCGCCCGTAAGTTCCATCCACCCCTGAACCTGATGGACATCATGATGCCGAAGATGGATGGCATCGAGGCCTGCCGCCAGATCCGTCAGTCGGGAAAGCTCAAAGATGTATTTATTATATTTCTTACCTCCCGCTCCGAAGAATACTCTGAAATTGCCGCCTTTGAGGGCGGAGCGAATGATTACCTTACCAAGCCTATTAAACCCAGGGCTCTGATGAGCCGCGTTTCAGCGATCTTCCGCCGTGATACGGTAGAACAAAAAGCCGAAATTGTTACCATGGGCGATCTTTCCATCGATAAAAGCAGCTATACCGTACTGCTGAAGGGTAAAAAAGTACTTCTTCCCAAAAAGGAATTTGAGCTGCTGTATTTCCTGGCCAGTAACCCTAATGTGGTTTACGGAAGAGAAGAACTTCTTAAAAATATATGGGGCAGCGATGTATATGTCGTTGCACGCACAGTCGATGTACATATCCGCAAGGTACGGGAAAAGCTGGGAGATGACATCATTAAAACAGTGAAAGGCATCGGGTATAAAATAGAAAGGTAGCCCATGCTGTTTAACTCCAAAATCATTTCCTTTTTACTTGCCCTCACCATTACCCTGGTAACGGCCCTCCTGTATTTTTTTGTAGTGGGGGATATGACGGGAATCAGTATGGTAAGCCTTATCACGTTTGTTGCTTCCGGCGGGCTGATTTACCTGGTGCTGGAGTTGTTTGTTTTCAGGGAGATCAAGCAGATTTACGAACTCCTGGAGAAAATCAAAAGGAAGGATTATAATATCAATGTGCAGTATACCGAAGAAGAAACTTCCAATCCACTTATCCTGATCAAGAAAGAAATCGGTGACTTTGCCGAGAACAAGCAGAAAGAAATCAATGAGCTTAAAAAGCTGGAAACCTTTCGCAGGGAATTCCTGGCGGATGTTTCTCACGAGCTCAAAACTCCGATTTTTGCGGCTCAGGGCTTTGTGCATACCCTCATCGACGGAGCCATCGATGACTTCGGCGTCAGGGATAGATTCCTTAGCAAGGCTGCCAATAGTCTGGACGGGCTTAATGTGCTGGTGGAGGATCTGATCACGATTTCTCAGTTGGAGATCGGAGAGATCAAAATGCAGTACAGTAACTTTGATATTTATAAGCTCACAGAAGATATTTTCGAACAGTTGGAGAAGGCCGCCCGTGACAGAGGGGTGAAGCTTAAATTTTATAAATATTCCCCTAAGTCCTCGTATGTATATGCCGATAAGGTCAGAATAGGGCAGGTAATGACCAACCTGATTGTGAACGCTATAAAATATGGGAAAGAAAAAGGTACGGTGCTGGTTTCTTTTTCTATCGAAGGCAGCGATGTATTTGTGTCGGTAAAAGATGATGGGCCTGGTATAGAAGAAAAGCATCTAAAAAGGATCTTCGAACGGTTTTACAGGATCGAAAAAAGCCGTTCTAAAGATAAGGGAGGTTCCGGCCTCGGGCTTGCCATTGTGAAGCACATTCTGGAAGCGCACCATTCGAAAATTTCAGTATACAGCAAATCGGGAGAGGGGACCATATTTTCCTTCATGCTCAAAAAAGGAAAAGTAATTAATGAAAACGGTTGATTTTAAGAACCTCATCGTTCTGGAGAACGATGATTTTATGGTGATAAACAAGCCTTCGGGCATTCCCTCGCTGGATGACAGAACGGGGGAAGGCATCAGCATCATACGGCTGGCCAAAGAATACTGGCCGGATGCCCAGATCGGGCACCGGCTCGATAAAGAAACATCTGGTATACTGGCATTGGCCAAAAACCCGGAAGCCTACCGTCATATTTCCATGCAATTCGAGCATAGGGAAGTGAAAAAGGTCTATCATGCCGTGGCCGATGGCATTCACAAGTTTGATAATCTCCGCGTAAATCTGCCGATTTTACCACTTTCGGGGGGTGCTGTAAAAATTGACAGGGCTAAAGGGAAGCCAGCCGAAACTTTTTTTACCAGCATACAGGTTTTTGCGAGGCATACGCTAATTGAATGCCTTCCGGTGACGGGAAGGATGCACCAGATCAGGATACATTTGTCACAGGTGAAAGCTCCGATCGTCTGCGACCCTCAATATGGAGGATCTATGGTGTATCTGTCGGAGCTTAAGAAAAGATTTAACCTGAAAAAAGACACCGAAGAGTTCCCCCTGATCCAGCGCGTGGCTCTTCATGCCTGGTCCCTGGAATTCAAATCCATGTCAGGCGAGCCGATAAAAGCAGAAGCCACATATCCCAAAGATTTTTCAGTGCTGGTAAAGCAATTGGAAAAGCATTCGTAATTATTAGATTATCAATGAATTACAGTTGGCTTAAATACCCCTTTTATAAATTAATTAGCGGTATTTGCATTTCAATTAATAAACTTTTATCTTTGTATCCCTTTTTAAGGGAAGAGTGTGTTTAAATTGAATTTCGTTAATAAAAGATAGTGTATAATGGATAGTTTAAGTTATAAAACCGCGCATCTCAACAAGGCAACCATCGATAAAGGATGGGTTGTTCTGGATGCTCAGACACAGGTTTTGGGAAGATTTGCCAGCAAAGTGGCAATGATTATCAGAGGAAAGCACAAAGCAAGCTATACTCCTAATGTTGATTGTGGCGACAATGTTATTGTGATCAATTCTGACAAGATCAGATTAACCGGTAAGAAATGGGATGACAAAGTATATATTTCCCATACAGGACATCCGGGCGGACAGAGATTCACCACTCCCCGTAAAATAGCTGAGAAGAAGACTTCAAAAGTAATTATCGAGAAAGCCGTAAAAGGCATGCTGCCTAAGAACAGACTGGGAAGAGCTCTTTTCAATAACCTTTACATCTACGAAGGTGCAGAGCATCCACATGCTGCTCAGAATCCAAAAAGTATCAAACTGTAAATAATAATTGTTGATGGAAATTTTAAATGCATTAGGCAGAAGGAAAACATCAGTAGCCAGGATCTATTTAACTCCGGGCAAAGGTGAGATCACTGTAAACGAAAGACCTTATAAAGAATACTTCAGATCTGAAATTCTTCAGAATGTGGTAGACCAGCCTTTCACCACCCTTACCGAAGTCGGTAAATACGATGTAACAATCAATGTAAAGGGCGGAGGAGTAACCGGTCAGGCTCAGGCAATCAGAATGGCTATTTCAAGAGCTCTTTGTGAGATCAGCGCCACCAACAGACCTGCCCTTAAGAAAGAAGGCTTCCTGACCAGAGATTCAAGAATGGTTGAGAGAAAGAAATACGGAAGAAGGAAGGCAAGAAGAAGATTCCAGTTCAGCAAACGTTAATTTTCATCAGTAAAGCAAATGGCTAAAATAGAATATAAAGATTTATTGGATGCAGGTGTTCACTTCGGCCACCTGACAAGAAAGTGGGATCCTAAAATGGCTCCATACATCTTCATGGAGAAGAATGGAATCCATATTATTGACCTTAATAAAACACTCGCTTCACTGGATGAAGCTTCTGCAACGATTAAAAACATCGTTCGTTCGGGAAGAAAAGTTCTTTTCGTAGCTACTAAAAAGCAGGCGAAAGAAGTAGTTGCCGAAGAAGCAAAAAGACTTAAGATGCCTTTTGCCACCGAAAGATGGCTGGGAGGTATGCTGACCAACTTCGCGACCGTAAGAAAGTCGCTGAAGAAAATGTCTACCATCGACAAAATGATGAAGGACGAGGCGTATCAGAACATGAATAAGAAGGAAAGGCTGATGATGAGCCGTGAGAGGGAGAAGCTGGAAAGAGTTCTTGGCGGTATCGCTGAGCTTACCCGTCTTCCTGCAGCCTTATTCGTCGTGGATGCTAAAAGAGAAACCATCGCGATCAAAGAAGCGAAGAAATTAAATATCCCTGTGTTTGCCATGGTGGATACCAACTCTGATCCAACCAGTGTTGAGCATCCGATCCCTGCAAACGACGATGCATTCAAATCAATCGCTATCATCACCCATGCGATCGGCAAAGCCATCGAAGAAGGTCTGATGGAAAGAAAGAAAGACAAAGACGATCAAAAGCTGAAAGAAGACGAAGATACCAAGAAGGCAGCAGACAAGGCCGAGATCGAGTAATCACAGAATATATCAACAGTATTAAATTGAACATTGGAATACAGTGTTCAATTTTTTTGTCCGTAAAATTTTAAACTTTAAAATACACTTACTATGTCAATTACAGCACAGGATGTAAATAAATTAAGGACCATGACTGGCGCCGGAATGATGGATTGCAAGAAAGCGCTTACCGAGTCAAACGGTGATTTCGAAAAGGCCATTGATTTCTTAAGAAAGAAAGGCCAGAAAGTTTCTGCTTCCCGTTCTGATAAAGAAGCCAGCGAAGGTGCTGTATTCATGAAGACCAACGCTGCAGGTGACGAAGGGATCGTAATCGCCCTGAACTGCGAAACAGACTTCGTAGCAAAGACAGACGATTTCCAGAAACTTGGAAACGCAATTCTGACTGCTGCTGAAGCCAAGAAGCCGAAAACAATCGACGAGCTTTTAAGTCTTCCAGCTGCCGATAAAAGAGCGCTGAAAGACCACGTGACTGACCTGATTGGTAAAATCGGTGAGAAAGTGGAAGTAAGCAAATATGAAATCATCAAAGGTGAGAAAGTAGTTACATACGTTCATGGAGCAAAGCTTGGCGTTCTTGTAGCGCTTAAAGGCACCAGCGGTAAAGATGTTAGCGAAGTAGGTAAGGATGTAGCGATGCAAATCGCAGCTATGAAGCCTATCGCCGTGGATAAAGAAGATGTGGATGCTCAGATGATCGAAAGAGAAATCGAGATCGGTAAAGAGCAGGCGAAAGCAGAAGGCAAACCGGAAGCGATGCTTGAGAAGATCGCAATGGGTAAGCTGAATAAATTCTATAAAGACAGCACTCTTCTTAACCAGGAGTTCGTGAAGGATAATTCAAAAACCATCAGACAGGTGCTGGAAGGCGTGAATAAAGGACTAACTGTTTCTTCGTTCAAGAGAATTTCTGTAGGCTAGATCACAGATTAATATTGATTAAATTGCCCCACTGATTTTTTCGGTGGCAGTATATACCCACCTGTTATAGCACGCTATAATTGGTGGGTATTTTTTTAATGGCGCCTTTGTTGGCTTTTCTCCGGCAAGCCCTTCCGGTTATTCGATTAAGCACTTGGCTAATTATTATTCGATGACTAATAGATTCCCGCAAATTGTTAAGAGAGTAGTTGAGTCATTGGATGATGGTTTTGATTTTGTCCAAGACTCAAATAAAATGGGATTAAAAGATTAATCTTGTTAATCCTTTAATCCCATAAATCCTGGTTCAGACCTACTCGAAGTATATCGTGGTATTGGGCAGCAGGGCCTTGATCTTGGCCTGCTCTTTAGCCGGCATTTCGTGACCTACCAGCGTTAATATTTTTAAATTCTTAAGATTGGCTATCTCTACCGGAAGACTGGTTAGTGGATTTAAAGCCAGGTCCAGATTTTCAAGTGAAGTCAGCATCGCGATTGACTTGGGAAAAGTTGTTAAACCGTTTTGTCTCAGGGTAAGTGTCTTGACGTTTTTAAGGTTTCCGAATTCGTAAGGCAATTCTTTGATCTGGTTTTTATTCAGGTTGAGGTCTCTGAGGTAAACCAGCTTTCCGATCACAGCCGGAACAGTGGTGATTTTATTGCTGCTCAGGTCCAGAGAAACCAGCGTGGTGATTTTTCCGAATTTTTCGGAGAAGGTGGTCATTTTGTTGTTGAAGAAA
>JBJMLY010000556.1:0-8526 GCA_045805025.1 Cytophagaceae bacterium
CCGCTCCTCCGCGTCCGCGTCCCACATGGTGCGAGTCCATGGCTTTGGATAAATACCAGTAGGAGTGTGCGTTGAATCGCTTCACCAATTTTTCACCCTGATAATTCTGATAAGAAGAAGCTTTGAAATGATCGGTCTTCTCACAGCTCTCTTCAGATTGCGAATGCTGGTATGTATGGTAATTTCTGTAGGATAATAAGGCAACGGCGCGGGCTGCAGCCATTCCTGCCTGTCCCGCATCGGCACTGTCGCGGTCCCACGTAGGGTCGGCCTGCAAGGCCATTCTCTGTGCTTCATTGAATGCTATTCCCCATGGAGAATGAAAAGCATTGGTCGCCAGCAGCACCAGGTTTTCTATCAGGTCAGGATTTATGATCGCCCATTCCATGGCCTGCTGCCCTCCCAGAGAACCTCCGATGCAGGTATGGATCTTCTCAATGCCGAGATGTTTTCTCAGTATTTCATGGGCAGCCACCAGGTCGCGTATTGTAAATTGCGGAAAGCTCAGGTAATAAGGCCGGCCCGTTTCCGGGTTTACTTCCAGAGGGCCGCTGGTTCCGTAGCAGGAGCCTATGATGTTGGCGCAAACCACATAGTATTTTGACGTATCGTATAGTTTTCCTTCCCCGATAAGCCCGTCCCACCAGGTTATGGCTTCTGAATTTGCCGTTAACGCATGGCAAACCCAGATAACATTATCCTTTGCTGGATTCATGTTGCCATACACTGAATAGGCAATGCTTAAAGAGCTGATGGAGCGTCCTGATTCGAATAGAAATGGATTTTTATGAATTAGTAATTGATTGTTCACGTGATGTTCCTTTAAATGATTGAAAAACAGAATTGAGCTGCAGCACTAGCAACAACAACAGTGTCTGCTGACAGGAATACCCGATGGAACATACGGCAATGACTCAATAATGAGAAGGCAATGGTTGCTCATAGTAATTAATTTATATGTCTTAGGATTTAGCACCTTACTTTCTCTGTAGGTTGCTAGAGGTTCATAGAGCCTAGTCTCTCCCCTCTTCTCTATAAATCAATTACAGGCTTTAAATGAAGTAATTGACTATTGGAAGGCCAAAATTAATGGATTATTTAATTATAAACAAAATATAATATGGCAAGTTACAATATTTAGGTATGTCTAAATTAATTTATTATATTTGTCTAAATTATTTTTTAAATATGTTTAATATTATTTTCAGGCAGTTTTTAATTTCATTTCTGCTACTTAGTGGAATTTTAAGTACTGAGAGCATAATGGCTCAGGAACTGCCTGTAAAAGAAGAAGAGATCGAACCTATAAGTACCGACCGGCCCGATCAGACTGAGGCTTCCAATACAATTCCAAAGCATACGATCCAGCTGGAAACTGGAATGGTTTACCAGGTAGAGAATAGAACCGATGAAACAGAAAAAGTATTGATGTACCCGACCTCGTTGCTTCGTATTGGAGTTGCCCGGGGTTTTGAACTGCGCGTTATTCATCAATACATTAGCAGCCGGACGGAGGCAGGGGATATGGTTCAGAAGAAAAAAGGATTTGATGCCATGGCCATAGGCACCAAGATTTATCTTTGTCCGCAAAAAGGGATCAGGCCGGAGATCTCTTTTATGGGGCACCTTACCTTACCCACAGGTAGTAAGTTATATCGTCCATCGGTCATCGCTCCGGATTTCAAATTTTCACTTTCCAATCAGCTTTCCGAAAGAGTTAAGATAGGCTATAATCTTGGCTGGTATTGGGCCGACGGACTTAAAAACGGGGCGGCTTTTTACACCTGCGCCCTTGGTTATACCATCAGAAGGAAGTGGGGTTTCTATATCGAGGCTTTTGGCGATAAAGGGCGGACCGGTTTTGCCAACCACTTGTTTGACGGAGGATTTACTTTTCTTCCCCTGCCGAACCTGCAGCTGGATGTATCGGCAGGGCATAAAATCACGGCAGAAACCCCCGATTATTATCTGAGCTGCGGTTTTAGTGTACGATTGCCAAAATAATTCTGAACAATTCCGGAGCTTCCCGGTTATCATGGTAGAAATAGTAAAAAAGCCAACCAGTAAAAAAGGGCTAAATCGACAGGTTTAGCCCTTTTTCTTTGAATTTGACTGTAAAATAGCGTTTCCAGCGGTTACAAATGAAGCCTGTACTGTATCTATATATGTAGATCAAAAAATTACTGTTATGCTTTTCATCTTAGTTTCTTCGCTGGTTTGTTTCGTAGTTGTGAAAATCATGTTTGCCGACAGCCATGTCGTCAGAAAATAATTAATTCCCGCTCTTTAAATTTCCAGAGTCTTCTCACTGTACCGTTAATAATCCTCCGCTTAATCTCTTCAATTCTATTTCAGCCTGTTTGGCTGCATATTGTGAAGATATAAGTGTGTTCTGAGCGTCAATCAGTTTCTGCTGGATGATCCTCAGATCAATGTCGGTAATGCTTCCAAGCTTATACTTGACCATCGAGATCTCCACGTCCTTTCCTGCGATCCCCACATTTCCTTTCTGTATTTCATAGAGTCTCAGGTTGCCTGTATAGTTATTGTAAGCCCTGTAAAGCTGATTTTGCAATAGCAACCTTGTGTCTTCATACTGAAGCTTGTTGTTCTGCAGCAGCACCTTGGCATTCTGCACATTCAGGGCGGTTACTCCTCCGTTAAAAAGATTGATAGACGCTGTCAGCCCGTAAGTAAGTCCTTTTGATTGGCTCAGCGCTGCGGGCGAGAGCGGATTCTGGATTTTTCCATAGTTATAGCCTCCGAACAGATTTACAGTGGGGTAGTACTGGCTCTGATAGGAATGAATGGCATATTCGGCGATATTCATATTGGCCCGGGCCACCAGCAGTTGCGCATTCTCCTTATCCATTTTTCCAACAAGATCCGCATAGTTCATTCCTGTGGTGATCGTAATATTATCCTTCACCTCGAAAGCCGTATTGACATCGCGGGCAAGAAGTCTGTTGAGGTCCGCCTTTGAGTTTTGTATGGCAAAGATCTGTTGTATATAGGCGGAACTGTCGGCATTGACATCGACCATGGCCTGCAGAATAGCTTGTTCACTGCCGGTTCCTATCTCTTTCATTTGCTGTGTCAGCTTCAGGCGTTGCGATGAAAGGTCAATGGCACTCTTAATGACCGAAAGCATTTTCTGCTGTTGCACAATTACATAATACGTTGTAATAATCTGTGAAACGGTATTTTCAATATTCATCCGGGCCTGCCACTCGCCGGCACGCTCAAGCTCTTCGAGTCTGTTCTTGTTGATGAACATATTGAAGCCGTCGAACACTGTCCAGTTCACCAGCGCATTGGCATTCGTATTATTGGTTTTCACACCGGTCCCTTCCCGCGTTCCTCCTGCCAGCAGTACTGTCTTGCTGTTCACAATTCCGTTGTTGTTATTATAGTTAGCGTTGACCTGAGGAAGGAATCCTGCATTGCCGATCGTATTGCTATTACGCGCAATCTGCTCCGTATTGCGTGCAATGATAATCGAATAATTATTCTGCATGCCCAGATCAATGGCCTGTTCCAGGCTCAGGGTATCCTGCGCGGACACCCGGAAGCCGGCAAACATAAGGATGAGCAGATAAATTTTTTTAGTGTTCATAATCCTGATTTCCGGTTTCTTCGGACGTTATTTTTTTTCCTGTCCTCGACATAAAGGTATAGATCGAAGGAATGACAAAGAGTGTTAAGATCAGCGAGAAGAGCAAACCTCCGATGATGACAAGTCCCATCGGAATTCGGCTTGTAGCGCCAGCTCCTAAGGCGAAAGCAATCGGCACTGCTCCGAGAATTGTGGCAAGACTGGTCATGAGTATTGGTCGCAGACGTTCGGTAGCTGCTTCCCTGGCTGCATCCCTGGCAGGCATACCTTGTTCTCTTTTATGGTTGGCAAATTCCACGATCAGAATTCCATTTTTGGTCACAAGTCCGATCAAAATAATCATGCCGATCTCGCTGAAAATATTCAATGTCTGTCCGAATATGACCAGTGTCAGCAAAGCTCCGGCCAGGGCCAAAGGCACTGTGCATATGATAATCATCGGGTCTATGAAACTTTCAAACTGAGCGGATAGAATCAGATAGATCAGCAGTAATGCCAGAAGAAACGCGAACATTATGTTGGAGGAACTTTCGGCAAAATCACGCGAGGGTCCGCTCAGGTTTGTCGAGAAAGATTTGTCCAGCACTCTGGAAGCGATCTCATCCATGGCTTTGATGCCGTCGCCTATGGTTTTCCCTGGGGCCATTCCGGCTGAGATGGTCGCCGACCTGTAACGGTTGTAGTGGTAAAGCTGCGGCGGACTGATACTTTCATTTACTTTTACCAGGTTATCCATCTGTACAGGAATGCCGGCCGAATTTTTTACATAAAGCGAACTGAGGTTCATAGGCTCGTCCCTGTTCTTTTTTTCCAGCTGTCCTATCACCTGGTATTGTTTACCGCTAATGGTGAAATAGGAAAATCGTTGTCCGCTGAATGCCAGCTGTAGCGTCTGCGCGATATCGGCAATGGAGACACCCATCGCCTTTGCTCTTTCACGATCGGGAACAACAAGTAATTCAGGCTTGTTGAATTTCAGGTTTACGTCATTGCCCTGAAAGGTCGGGTTGCTCTGGACTTCTTTCATAAATTCAGGAATCACCTTCTGCAGCTTTTCAAAGCTCGGCGCTTGTAATACATATTGCACGGGCAGACTGTTTCTTCCGCCGCCTCCCACACTGATGGTTTGTTCCTGAAGAACCAGGGTTTTGGCCGAAGGGAATTTTTTAAGTTTTGCGTTCAGATAATCGGCAATCTGTGCCTGCGTTCTTGTCCGTTCGGAAGGATCGACCAGCCTGACACGGAAGAAGCCGGTGTTGACGGCTCCGGAGCCTGAAAAGCTGGGCGCCGTAACGGCCAGCATCGTTTTCATTTCAGGGACTGAGTCTGCAATAAACTGTGAAACATCGTCCATGTAATTCTGCATGTAATCGTACGATGTTCCTTCCGGAGCTGTGGCGCTGATCCTTAAAAGGCTTCGGTCGTCGAGCGGGGCAAGCTCAGATGGAATGAATCTGATAATCACAAAGATGGCACCTAGCGATGCGCCGAGAATAGGCCACGCAACCCAACGCACACTCAGGAATTTTCCCAGACTATGATTGTAAGTCGTATTCATCCAGACAAAGAAGGGCTCGGTCTTTTCATAGAATCTGGATTTCTTATGATTCTTGCGGGCAAGCTTCACGTTCAGCATGGGCGTAAGCGTCAGAGAAACAAAGGCTGAAATCAATACCGCGCCCGCTACAACGACTCCGAATTCACGGAACAGCCTCCCGACAAATCCCTGCATGAACATAACAGGAAGAAATACGACAGCCAGCGTGATGGAGGTGGAGACGACAGCAAAGAAAATTTCTTTCGAACCTTTGTGTGCTGCTTCCAGCGGAGGCATTCCCCCTTCAATCTTTTTATAGATATTTTCCGTGACGACAATCCCATCATCCACGACCAGGCCTGTAGCCAGCACAATGGCGAGGAGTGTAAGCACATTCACAGAAAATCCCGCGATATAGATAATAAAGAACGCTCCGATCAGGGAAACCGGAATATCGATCAGAGGCCGGAGAGCAATGAGCCAGTCTCTGAAGAACAGATAAATAATGATCACCACAAGCAGGAATGCGATCATCAGGGTTTCTTCTACCTCTTTAATAGAACGCTTAATAAAGGTGGTATTGTCCAGCGCGATGTTGATCTTTAAGTCGGAAGGAAGCTCGGATTTGATCTCGTCAAAGCGCTTGTAAAATTCATCGGCTATATCGATATAGTTCGCCCCAGGCTGAGGAACCAATGCAAGACCGATCATGGGCCTTCCTGATGATTTCAGAATGGACTCCTCAATCTCAGGTCCCAGCGCGGCATACCCTACATCCGATAATTTCACATTCTGTGTGCCGGCGCTCCGGATGATCAGGTTATTGAATTCATCCACCGTACTTAGCCTTCCCATTGTTCTCACAGAAAGCTCCGTGGTGTTACCGGTAATCTTTCCGCCGGGCAGTTCTACACTTTCCCGGTTAATGGCCGACCATACGTCAAGAGGGGTGAGCTGATAAGAAGCAAGTTTAAAAGGATCCATCCAGATACGCATGGCGTATTTTTTTTGTCCCCAGATCTGTACCGAGCTTACGCCGGGTATTGTCTGAAGTCTTTCCAGCACTACATTCTCCGCATAGTCGCTCACCTGCAGTTCATTTCTGGTGTCGCTCTGCAGCGTGAGGGTGAGGATGGCATCGGAATTGGCATCGGCCTTGGTAACGACAGGAGGCCCGTCGATGTCAAGAGGAAGATTTCTTACCGCCTGTGAAACTTTGTCGCGCACATCATTGGCCGCTGTTTCAAGAGAGGCCCCCAGGTTAAATTCTACCGTGATGATACTGACACCAATGCTGCTGGACGAGGAGATGGTTCGAATCCCTGCGATTCCGTTGATGCTTTTTTCAAGAGGCTCCGTAATCTGCGATTCAACGATCTGGGCATTGGCTCCCGTATAACTGGTCCTGACCGTGATGATCGGCGGGTCAATGCTGGGATATTCACGCACTCCCAGGAATGTGTATCCGATAATTCCGAAGACCACAATCACGATCGACATGACCGTGGCCAGAACAGGCCTGTTAATGCTGAGCGATGATATATTCATTCCTTTATTTCAGTATGTTGAGTTTTACCTTCGAGCTGTCTTTAAGCTGCATAATTCCCGAAGTGATCACCGTGTCATTCAGCGTTAATCCTTCCAGCACCTGTACAGAACTTTCAGTTCTCACGCCTGTCTTCACCGGTTTTGACAAAGCAATATTTCCATGGGCGGTGAAAACTTTCTGCCCTTTGGGAGAAGCGATGACCGATTCGGTAGGAACGACGATGGCATTTTTATTTTTATCAAAGAACAGATCAATCTTGATGAAGGATCCTGGCTTGAGCATCATATCATCGTTGGAAGAACGCGCTCTGACTTTGAGCGTACGGGTGGAAAGATCCACCATGGGTTCGGAAGCGTAGACGCTTCCTTTATAGATCTTATCCGATCCGTTCACCGTAAAATGAATGACCGATCCGGTTTTCAGGTAAGAGCTGTAGCGCTCGGGAATATCGAATTCCACCTTGATCGGATCTATCTGCTGGAAGTTAGCGATCAGCGTGCTTGCCGAAACAATCTCGCCTTCACTCACATTGCGGAGTCCGACCACACCGTTGAAAGGAGCTAGGATCTCGGTTTTGCGGACTTGTGATTCCATAAGCTCCATATCTGCGCTCAGGGTTTTAGTCTGATTGCTGGCAATGTCGTATTCTTCCTGGGTTGCGCCGCCGATTTCCAGAAGTTTTTTCCTGCGTTCTTCTTCCCGCTGGGCAAGCTCAAGCTGCAGCTTTATTTTTTTAAGCTGGGCCTGCAGATCCTGATCATAAATTTTGACCAGCAACTGTCCTTTTTTGACCGGCGCACCTTCTTTAAAATACAAGCCGGTGATCCTTCCGCTCATTTCGCTTCTGAGTTCGATTTTTTCGTTGGGAAGAATGGTGCCCACAATCTGTATTTTGTTGTCCATCTCCTGAGGTGTAATTACTATGGCGTTTACCGGGACAGGGCCGGTATCTTTCCCTTTGGGCATGGCCTTTTTTTCGTTCCCGGACGAACAGGCGGTCATCGTAAAAAATGTGAGTATCCCCATCGACACGGCAGGGAGCGATTTTAATTTCATCGGGCAGCTTTATTTTTGTTGTAATTCATTCTTACCTGGATTTTCCTGGAAGGCAACAGCGATATATTTGCATCAACTTTGTTCATGATTTCCATGAAAGAAGCTTTGTCTTGTTTACTGATTCCCTGAAAGGCATCTTTTTCGAATTCCATAAACCCTTTTTCGATTTTTGGGATTATTTTTTCGGCTTTAGGCGTGATAGTCAGCAGATGCTCCCTACGGTCGTTTTTATTGACCACTCTTTTTACCAGTCCTTTCTTTGACAGGTAGTCAATGATCCTGAGGGTTGTAACCTTGTCTGAATTCAGAATGCATGAAAGGCTTTGCTGGGATAAAGTCCCTCCTTCCCTTGAAATAACAAGAAGAGGATAGAAGAAACGATCCAGTCCGGTATGTTCAAGTTTTTCAGACAGCACGCCAAGGGTCTTCTTGGCCATGCAGGCAAATAGTTTGGCCCAGGGTATTACGGAATCTTTTGATTTTGTTTTCAATTCCTGAATTCGTATACAATGTAAATAGTTTACAATATTAACTAATTTTTTTCTCAAATAGTATTCAAAGGACCCGTACTTAATTTATAGGATTTTACCGTATATTTATAGAACCTTAACCTGATGGAAACTATTGCTAAATCCATGGCCGGAATACTTGCCTTACTGTCGATCCTCTTTTTTTCATCCTTTTCCCTGGCGCAGAAGGATGCCAGCAACTGGTATTTCGGAAATCAGGCAGGCATTCATTTTGGTCCCGGTCCGGTGGCTCTTACCA
>JBJMLY010000557.1:0-6302 GCA_045805025.1 Cytophagaceae bacterium
CCGACCGCATCTGCGCGGCAGCGAATTCCAGCATCTTTCTTATGCTTCGTCGTTGTGCGGCGCATGCACCAGCGTTTGTCCGGTAAAAATTGATCTGCACAATTTACTCCTGTTGAACAGGAATCAAAGCGTGAGAGAGGGGCTTTCTTCGAACGCGGAGAAAATAGGATTTAAGATCTGGAAGAAAGCAATGCTGAAGAGAAGTCTTATGAATCTGACCGGAAACGGTACTAAAAACTTTTTTCTAAAAATGCTTTTCAAATCAGCCTGGGGGAAAAGAAGAACTATGCCCAAAATGGCCGTGAAGTCTTTCAACCAACTCTGGAAAGAAAAAAACAGAGGGTAAGTTAATGATTTGGATTGGTCCAGATCAACAAAAGATAATCGTACATGTGATCAACAATCTGCATGGATTTAAAGTAGCTATCTTCCCTTAGAAAGGTTCTCATCTGACTTTCATCCATTTCTCTGGTTTCTTCTTTTTCCTCAGAGTTAAAGATTTTAGTATTGACGTAAATAAACTGATGAGCCCTATAATAAATCGTAAAATATTCACCGATGGTCTGACCTTCCCGGGTATCTGCCCCGCCAGCCTGATAGGTAATTCCTGCCTTTAGCATGTTTATTATTTCTTCGACTTTGCCCATAGAGTTTATTGCAGACATTATTAAAAAGTGTGGGCTGAGGATTCCGGGCTTTTAAAGAGTCTTGGGGAAGGCGAAGAAAAACTCCAAGCCTTGCCCCAAGATCTTTCAACCAGCTATGGAGAGATAAATATCTGAAAAAATCATAGTCTCACTAAGGGTAATACCATTAATTCTTGACTATTTTCGATAAATACCTATTTTAAAAGGATAAATATACTGATAAAACAGTATAGTCTTTTAACGCCTGCGTTTCCCGGGACCCCGTTTCTGCCATCTTCTTTTATCATCCCTTGGCAGGTTTTTTTCCTTTTTCTCATGAAAGGCTCCTTTGAAGGTGGGATCGTCGATTTTTTTGAGGGTATCGAGTTCTTTCAGAATAGCCTGAGATTCTTCAAATTCCGCTTCCTCGATCTTCACTCCGGCGGGAAGGGGTTCTAAGGGAATCTTCATCCGGATGATCTCTTCAATCTTGTCGATATGGTAAAGCTCTGCCTTGTTGGCGAAGGTAATGGCAATACCTGTATTCTTTGCTCTTCCGGTGCGTCCGATGCGATGCACATAATCTTCATAGATGATAGGCACATCAAAATTAATGACGTGGCTGACCAGACTTACATCCAGGCCACGGGCCGCCACATCGGTTGCCACCAGTACCCGTATGTTTCCTTCCTTAAATTCATCAATCGAATTGATGCGCGTATTCTGGCCTTTGTTGGCATGGATCACTTTCACATCCTTCGTCACCTTCCGGTGGAGGAATTTGTATACATTATCTGCATGCTGCTTGGTGCGTACAAATACGATCACCCGTTTAAACTCCTCACCTTTATCCCTGATAAAATGCTGAAGCAGGTTGATTTTAGTCAGAAAGTTAGGAACTTCATACAGTACCTGGCTTACGGTGTCGACCGGTGTTGACTGCGCCGTTACCTCTATTCTCATCGGATACAAAAGAAATTCGTCTGCCAGCTTTCCCACCTTGTCAGGCATGGTAGCCGAGAAAAGAAGATTCTGCCTTTTGTTAGGCACCACCTCGAGCACCTTTCGTATCTGGGGCATGAAACCCATATCCATCATTTTATCGGCTTCGTCCAGCACCAGCACTTTGATATCTTTCAGGATAAGATCACCTTTCAGGTAGATGTCCATGAGCCTGCCAGGTGTGGCGACCAGGATATCAATTCCCTTTGCGATCGTCTCTATCTGTGTTTTAGGACCAAGTCCTCCATAAATTGCGGTATGCCTCAGATCGCAGTATTTAGCAAGTTGTCCGACCTGTTCATCTACCTGCATGGCCAGCTCCCGGGTAGGGGTAAGTATAAGCACGCGCGGATTTGTGCCCTGCGCGTATTTGATTTTCATCAGGATGGGCAGCAGATAGGCGGCGGTTTTACCCGTTCCGGTCTGGGCAATGCCCAGTATGTCATGCCCACCTGAAATCTGCGGAATGGCCTTCTGCTGGATCTCCGTGGGCTCGGTAAAACCCAGATCTGCGATTGCGTTGAGAAGCTGACGGTTCAGTTTAAAATTTTCGAAGCTCACGGATTAATTTTTAAATGCTTAAATGGTTAAATTGCTCAAGTCTGAAACCATTTTACGATACGAATGAAAACGATTCTCATCACCAATGCAAATATAGTAAACGAAGGAGCCATAGTTACAGGAGATGTATTAATAAAAGAAGGCCGGATCGAGCGAATCGAAAAAAATATCTCCTTTCCTGCCGACATCTTGATCGATGCCCAGGGTAAATACCTTCTTCCGGGAGTGATTGACGACCAGGTGCACTTCAGAGAGCCCGGACTTACCCATAAAGCCACAATAGGAAGCGAAAGCAGAGCAGCGGTGGCCGGAGGAATTACGTCCTTCATGGAAATGCCGAATACAGTGCCTAATACATTGACCCAGGCATTGCTGGAAGAAAAATACCAAACGGGCGCAAAAACTTCCTTAGCCAACTATTCCTTCTTTATGGGCGCCTCGAACGACAACATTGAAGAAGTGGTGCGCACGGATAAAAAAAATGTCTGCGGCATCAAGGTATTTATGGGCTCTTCGACGGGAAATATGCTGGTGGATAATGAAACAACCCTGGAATCCATCTTCCGGAATGCAGGCATGCTGGTCGCCACGCACTGCGAGGACGAAAGCACGATCCGAGAAAACGTGGAGATTTACAAAGCCATTTATGGAGACGATGCGCCCACAGCCGTGCATCCCGAGATCAGAAATGTGGAGGCCTGCTACCGCTCGTCATCCATGGCCGTAGAGCTTGCGAAAAAATACGATACCCGTCTGCACATCCTTCATATCTCTACCGGAAAAGAACTGAGCCTTTTCAGGAACGACATCCCGCTGAAAGAAAAAAAGATCACGGCGGAAGTCTGCGTACATCATTTATGGTTCGATAAACACGATTATTATGGCTTGGGTAACCTGATCAAATGGAATCCGGCGGTGAAGGAATCAAAACATAAGAACGCTTTAATGAAGGCTTTGCTGGACGACAGGCTTGATATCATTGCGACCGATCACGCCCCCCATACGCTGGCAGAAAAAAACAATAACTATTGGAAAGCTCCTTCGGGCGCCCCCATGGTGCAGCATGCGCTGAATGTCATGCTGGAATTTTACAGGCAAGGCAAACTATCCCTGGAGAAGGTCGTGGAAAAGATGAGCCATGCGCCTGCCGATTGCTTTCAGGTCGAGAAGAGAGGCTATATACGCGAAGGCTATTGGGCGGATCTGGTACTGGTCGATCTGAATGCTTCTTATAAAGTCAGCAAAAAAAATCTTCTATACCAATGCGGCTGGTCACCGTTGGAAGGACAGGAATTTCATTCAAAAGTAACCCATACGATCGTATCCGGACACCTGGCTTATGCGGATGGCCAATTCAACGAAGAGAGAATGGGCATGAGGCTGGCTTTTGACAGGAGTTAATTATTGGTTGTTAGTTGCTGGTGTATCGGCTAAAAATAGATGATTCATTTATGGAAACACCGTTCTTTTAGCATCATAAATAAAAACCGAACCCATGAAAGACCTTAAAATAAGCATTCCGAAGCCATGCCGTGAGAACTGGGACGAAATGACTCCTGCCGACCAGGGCCGTCATTGTGACAAATGCAAAACCACCGTGGTAGATTTCAGTCAGATGTCGGACGAGGCCATTCTGAATTTTTTCAAGGTTAAAATGGAAAAAAAGATCTGCGGACATTTTAAATCAAGCCAGCTCGAAGAAACGCTTTCCGGCTGGCAGAAATGGCTACTATCTCTTTACGAGCGGATGGAAAATAAGCTCTCTCTGAATCTATTGAAAACAGGCGCACTCGTATGTCTGACTATGATGATGATTCTTACCGGCTGCCATAAGAAAATCCACAAGATAGGTACGATCAGATCCAATAATCCTCCCAAGGTAAATGAGTTTATGCTCAAAGGAGATGTCTCGGTGGAACCGGAGGATAAAAAATGATCTTTTTTAATGTTGTCTCATTTATCCACTAAATTGTCTTTGCTGGAATATTAGTCACTTTTGTGAAACATTTTTCGAAAATTAATTGTATATACAATAAATACAACTACATTTGTACCAGCGTATGAAACTGGAAGACGAAATCAAGCAGACCAAGAAATTTGCCAGCGAGCAACAGAAACTCCTGGTGAATATCATCTATACCAACAACTGGCTTCGTCTTAAGCATATGAAAAGCCTGAAGCCCTATGGGATTTCAGCCGAACAGTATAATGTGCTGCGCATTCTCCGGGGCCAACATCCCAACTGCGCCAGTAACCAGATGATCATGGAACGCATGCTGGATAAATCATCCAATTGCTCACGGATTGTCGATAAGCTCAAAGACAAAAAGCTGGTTGACCGCAAAGAGAATAAAAGCGACCGGAGACAGGTCGATATCGTCATTACAGAAAAAGGACTGGCCATGCTCAAGGAAATCGATGAGAACGAATTCGCAGACCTGGACAAGTATCTTAAAAATATCTCATCGAAGGATGCCGCCATCGTGAATGAAATTCTCGATAGGCTAAGAGATTAAATTTTTTTTACCCAATTAATTGTATATACAAATTTTGTACTAACAAATTTTAACTTCAAATTAAAACAAAAAACACATGGAAAACACAGCAACAAAAAAAAGAAACATCGGCGTCATCATCGCCCAGGTCCTGTTAGGATTGGTATTCCTGGTATTCGGCCTCAACGGATTTCTGCACTTTATACCTACGCCTCCGCCTCAGGGTCCTGCCGGTGAGCTCGGAATGGCTCTCTACAAAAGCGGATATTTCTTCCCTTTTCTGAAAGGAACCGAAGTGATCTGCGGCCTGCTCCTGCTGGTTAATAAATTCAGCACGCTGGCTTTATTAATTCTGGCACCTATTGTGATCAACATCCTTCTGTTTCATGCTTTCCTCGGCCCTGATGGTTTGCCGATGAGCATTATTATTGTTGGCTTGCTGGCTTACCTGGCATGGACCAAAAGAGAAACATACAAACATGTGCTGACTGCAGGGGTTTAATCCCTGCAGTTTTTCGTAACTTACTTTTTTAAATAAACCCATATGCTGAAAATAGCGATCATACTAGCAAGCACCCGCATAGGCCGGCAAAGTCATAAGCCCGCGAAATACCTGCTAACCAAGCTGAACGAAAGACCGGAAGTACGCGCCGAGCTTCTGGATCTGGCCGACTATAACTTCCCGATCCTGGAGGAACGTCTTGCTTTTCATCCGCATCCGACCGACAGGCTTAAAGAATTCAGTCAGAAACTTACGGAGGCGGATTCCATTATCCTGGTATCTCCCGAATATAACAGCGGCTATTCCGGCGTATTGAAAAATACGGTGGATTATTTCCGAATTGAATTCTCCAAAAAGCCCATAGGCGTCGTGGCTGTTTCGGCAGGAGCTCTTGGAGGCATTAATGCTTCCACCCAGATGCAGCTTCTCGTACTGGGCCTGGGCGGTTACCCTATGCCGCTGAAGCTGCTTATCCCGAATGTGCAGAAAACGTTTCCAGAGGATGGCAACACCTCAGATCCGCAGATCGAAAAAAACGCGGGTAACTTTATGAATGAATTCATCTGGTTCAGCGAAGCGATCCGTACTAAAAAGCAAGGATCCTGAATTTCCGTATCTTTAAGGATCATTTCATAAGACTATGATTAAAAAATACAGCAACCGCGAAATAACCGTCACCTGGAAACCGGAAGTCTGCACGCATTCTAAAAACTGCTGGAAAAGTATGCTGAAGGTCTTTAACCCCCAGCTCAAGCCCTGGATCAATCTGGAGGCAGCCGGTTCGGAAGAAATTATGGCTCAGATAGACCGCTGCCCGTCCAACGCTTTGTCCTACCAGTTAAATGAGGAAAAAGCCTAATAAACGTAATTTTGGTTGGTAATTACACCCAAGTACCTTATTTTTGCAATCTTCCGATTCAAAGGAAGCAATACGGTGGTTGTAGCTCAGCTGGTTAGAGCACTAGATTGTGGTTCTAGGGGTCGCCGGTTCGAACCCGGTCATTCACCCGAAGCCCCCTGACAAGGGGGTTTTTTCTTTTTAGTCTCCTGCCGTTCATCCATTTCTATGTTAATTAAGGTTAAGGAACCAAAGGCTTCGGTCCCCGATAAGCTACC
>JBJMLY010000558.1:0-6952 GCA_045805025.1 Cytophagaceae bacterium
ATGAATTTCGGTGGAAACAGGTTGCCTGTTTGGCGGAGGCGTTGCAATGATGGAAAGATCTCGGGCTCCCATTAAGGAGAAGTGAAGCGTTCTTGGAATAGGTGTTGCCGTTAAAGTAAGCGTATCCACATTTACCTTGAACTCTTTAAGCTTCTCTTTTACTTTCACCCCGAACTTTTGCTCTTCGTCAATCACAAGAAGACCGAGCTCTTTAAATTTAATATCCTTGCTGATGATGCGGTGCGTACCGATAAGAATATTCGTTTTCCCTTCTTCCACCCGCTTCAGCGTTTCTTTGATCTGCTGATTGGTTTTGAAACGATTGATATATTCAACCGAGCAGGGAAGATTGGATAATCTTTCTTTAAAGGTTTTATAGTGCTGCATGGCCAGAATGGTCGTAGGGACCAATACAGCTACCTGCTTCCCGTCACAAACTGCTTTGAAGGCAGCCCGGATCGCCACTTCGGTTTTACCGAAACCTACATCTCCGCAGACCAGCCTGTCCATCGGATGCGGCTGCTGCATATCTTCCTTCACATCGGCGGTAGCTTTGGCTTGATCCGGCGTGTCTTCGTAAATAAAAGAAGACTCCAGCTCGGCCTGCAGAAAGCTATCCTTTGAATACGCATAACCGGGAGCGGCTTTTCTTTTGGCGTACAGACTGATCAGCTCTTTGGCGATGTCTTTTACTTTTTTCTTGACCTTCTGCTTCTTGGTATCCCAGTCGCCCGAACCCAGCTTGGTCATCTGCGGAGGGCCGCCTTCCTTTCCGCTGTACCTGGAAATTTTATGCAGGGCATGTATGCTGATATAAAGCAGATCATCGTCCCTGAATACCAGCCGTATCGCCTCCTGCTGCCTGCCTCCTACTTCCACTTTTTCCAGTCCCGCAAAACGGGCAATTCCATAATCGGTATGGCTGATATAATCTCCCGGATGAAGCGTGCGAAGCTCCTTCAGGGTCATGGACTTCGACTTGGAATATTTTGACTTGCTTTTATACCGGTGAAAACGGTCGAAGATCTGATGATCGGTATATGCGGCTACTTTGGCCTGCTCATCGACGAAGCCTTCGCGCAGAGGGAAATAAAGCGGTTCAAATTTCAGGTGCGGATCCAGCTCCTGGAAAATGCCGGTAAGCCGGTCGATCTGTGTATGCGATTCGGAGGCGATGCAGCAGGTAAAACTCTTGTTGCTAAGTTCTGATAGATCCTCGGCCAGCATTTTAAACTCCTTGTTGAAGGAAGGTTGAGGCCTGGAAGAAATTGTGAAAGCTTCGGCTGATTTATAATGAAATTGCTTTCCAAACTCGACAATGGTATGATCTTTCAGCTGTGCTTTAAAGTCCGTGGCTGAATCGAAAAGATGTTCCGTCTTTGTCACGATGGATGAACCTGCCGTTTCTTTCATCAGCTGAGCAAACTCTTCGGATGCTTTTTCAAAAGAGCGTTCGATCACATCAAAGGTTTG
This sequence comes from Cytophagaceae bacterium, assembly GCA_045805025.1. Lineage (GTDB taxonomy): Bacteria > Bacteroidota > Bacteroidia > Cytophagales > Cytophagaceae > DATMOV01. The sequence continues at coordinate 1,474 of JBJMLY010000558.1, forward strand.
TGAAACATCCTTGATCCAGACCGAAGTATTGGATGGAAGAAAATTCAGAAAAGATTCGCGCGTTTCCTGCAGCAATCTGGTCTGCACATTGGGCACGATAGAGAGCTCTGTTTTTGTATCTACTGAAAGCTGTGTGACTGGATCGAAAGTGCGTATGCTTTCTATTTCTTCACCGAAAAGCTCGATGCGGTAAGGCAGATCGTTGGCATAGGAAAAGATATCGAGAATCCCTCCGCGGACGGAGTATTGACCGGCTTCGTAGACAAATTCCGACTTCTCGAAATCGTAGGTCTGCAGAAGTTCCGTCAGAAAATTCACATCCAGTTTTTCGCCTGTCTTTGCCAGAAAGGTATTTTCCAGCAGCGACTTTTTATTGATCACCTTTTCAGCCAGCGCTTCGGGATAGGTGACGATCAGCGTTGCCAGGCCTGAATTGACTGCGCTCAGCACTTCTGCCCGGCGAAGTATGTTGGCGTTTTCGGTTTCTTCGAATTTGTATGCTTTTTTATATGAAGCCGGAAAGAGCAGTACTTCTGTTTCGGGCAGGAGATTCTGCAGATCGTTCTGAAAATAGGCGGCTTCTTCTTTATCGTGGAGGACGAACAAGGCCGGCTCTTCATTCAGATCAGCGATGGCGGCAGCGATGATGGCATCGAGACTTCCTGAAATTCCTTTGAGCTGTATTTTGAGGGCAGACTTATCCCTGACTTTTTCAGCAATTGTCTGTATAAGTCCGTCAGCTCTATAAATTCCCAGAAAGTCCTTAACCTTCAAAATTCAAAACCATAAAATGGGCTACAAATCTAGTAAAAGACTTCAAGTAATGGAAGGAGGATTATTACGCCTATTTAAGGTAGATAAAACCCAATATTGGTTACCTTTTTCAGATATAAAGAATAAATGAAATAATAGAATAATAGTGCTTAGTCGAAAAATAATATCAGCATAATACTATTTTATACTATTTAATTCCAAAATATATAACTAAATAGTAGATTTGGAATCAGGCCCTAAAAAATAAATGCCCCTATATTATCCGGGGCAGAATAACATAGGGGACAAGTAATTCAGAAATATGAAAACAAAATGTATCTGCCTTTTATACGCGGCTCTTTTATCAGGGTTGTTTTTCTCTTGCCTTTTTTCAAATTCTGCGTTAGCCCAAATTACTGCCAACATCAATACCAACAATCCGAATTTTCCATTTCCTCAATTTAAAGATTACACCGGAGGTACTTCCTTAGCCAGCAAAAATCCCCAGGGAGTTCCGCACGCAGAAATGGAGCAAAGGATACGCGACGGCTACCAGATCCTTTGCAACAACATGACTTATAATATTAATAAAGGCGGTGTGTACGCTCCTGTTACAGTGGCTGGCGTGAAATATATAAGTCCAACCACCACCGCCGCGGGTGCGGATATAAGTCATTGTACCTGCGTAGAAGGTGACGGCTATTATCTGCTGGCCGCTGCGTACATGGCAGACAAGCCTACATTTGACGGCTACTATATGTGGATGCACGATCGTCAGTTTCAGAAAACCAAAAGATATATCGACGGAGTCACCAATTCTCCCGGCTATGCTTACAGCCCCGGTATTTCAGGTGCAGGAAGCGCCGGCACTTCTACCGATGTGCTTGGCGGCGGACTTGGCGGTAATTCAGCCACCGATGGAGATGTGGACGTAGCCATGGCTTTGCTGGTAGCATGGAAACAGTGGGGTGACCTGGCCTTCATCACCAACGACCCGAATACAGGCACTCCTATTTATTATAAAACAGAAGCCATCAAATACATCAAGACCCTGGTGGATACGCTTGTCTATGCACCTGCTCTTCCGGTGCGGAATTATTTGTCGGGAGACATCGGACTTGACGGGTATCTGAAAGGAGGAGACTCCTGGAATGAAACCAGCAACTGGGCCAGCGGCGGAACATACATGGGATTAAAGCCTCAGACGGGCGGACCACAGATGAACTACGTGGATTATTATGCACCTGCTTATTTCAGAAGCTTTGGCGATATGCTTACAGCAGAAGCCCAGTCTCCCTGGTGCATCAAGCAATACCGGCGCGGCGAAGCCTCCGGGGATTGGGTCATGGGACAGGCCTATACGCAGGGCTTTACCTATTATGCCGGTCAGTACAACGTTGCCGGCTCTGCAGTGAGTTTTTCAAAATTCAACAGTTCTGAGGATTTCCGTTTTGGCTGGAGAACCATACTTAATTACGTTTGGAATGGAGCGCCCAATCGTACCTGGGATCCTGTCAACCACCAGGATATCGCAGGCAGCAATTCTTCTGAATACGATATGGCCATGAGGATGGCAACCTTCCTGAAAAACCCTGAAGCTGCTCCATACAATAATGGCTGCTACACCGGAAATACCTTGACCTATGGAGGGCCGGCAAACTTAAGATGGGATTATGCCCTTAACGGTACAGGAGGTGGAGCATTTCCTTTGAACTGGGCGCATGGCAGCGGAGCTCCATCCGCTGTCGTTTCCGGCGATGCCGATCTGATGGCGCGCATGTTCAGGCATTGCGTAATCGAGTGGGATCAGTACAATGATAACACCCAGAGATACCTTACTTCCAAGCCGAGGTATTTCCATGAATGGTTCCGTCTGCTGGGTATGCTGGTGCTTTCCGGAAATCTGCATGACCCTATGGATTTTGCTGCCAATGGCTCCAATATGAAAGTGTATAAAGCGGTTGATAAAACTTTTGCTTACAGCGGCGATACCATTACGTATACCATCTCTTACAGAAATTATTCTAAAACTTCCGCCGCCGCCGTTGTCATTACCGATAATCTGCCGGCAGGTCTGAGTTTTATTTCTGCGACAGGAGGGGGAACAGCCGCAGGAAGCACCGTCACATGGAATCTTGGCACTGTTCCCGGCTTTGTTACAGGCGGACTTGCCGCTACGATGGGCTCTGTCACTGTCAAGGCAAAAGTAACGGCAGCAGCGACCGGCAGACTTTGCAATGTTGCGACCATCAGCACCAGCAACGGCACGGGATGGACCAGCAATGAATATCCGAATAATATTACCGATGTGATGGAAAGAAATTGTGTGGACATTTTACCGACAAGGCCTCTCACCATTACCAAAGTTGCTTCAAAAACATTGGCTAATCCGGGCGACGTGGTTACCTATACGATCACTGTAAAAAATAATTCCGTTCCTTTTCTGAACGGAGGACGGCCGGGTGTACGAGTGGCTTTTGCCAACGGAGGAATTTCAGCCAGCGCCAATTCTCTGACGCTGAAACACAGAATTTATCATGGAGCGCATGAAGCGTACATCAACTATGCGAACTACAGAACATCATACTTCCTGAACAAACCCGGGCCTCCTGCGTGGATATTAACCAATACGATTAACGAAGGGGTTGCCACAGTCCCGACTTTCAGTCAGCAAACACTGATCCCAGGCCCGACCTGGAACCACAGATTCATTCTGCAATTCCCTTCCCAGATCGCTACGATTACCCAGTTCCTTTATTTTTACAGCGGACAGGGCAGATACATACACGAAGGAGCGCTGATGCCTCAGAGAATGGTTTCCTTTATCAACTCGGCAGGAAATCCGAATTACGACTGGACCACCGACTGGTCGGCCGAACCGGGAGCCTCGGCCGCAGACGGGCATCCATACTGGCCTGTAGCCAATGACTGGACCGATCCTCTGCTCCCTAATCAACCCGTCTTAAAGTATAGTCCGGATAACTGCTCCAACAATGTTACCACGACTGTCAATAAACTGCTTGTGGAAGAATACGATGGCTATACCTGGAGAAGAATTTATGGCAACGGCCCCGTTTCGGGAAGAGAATTGAATAACGTGGTGGTCACGGATGCGCTTCCTTCGAACGTGACCTTCGCCGGTTTTGTAGCCGGCCATCCGGCGGGAACAGTTTCCGGAGGAAGCATTACATGGCCAACGGTACCTATTCTTAAAATCAACGATTCACTTGTCTATCAGTTTAACGTAACCGTGAACGGCACATGTCCGACTGCTGATTTTGCTGTCAGCAATACCGCAACCGCCAAAGCTACCAATGAATCACCGGTAGCTTCTACAGCAACGCTGACCGGCACATGCAGCGTTATTCCAACACCTCCGCCTGTCACCGCTTCTATGGCAAAGCTAGCCAATGCGGCTTCGTATTCCGTGGGGAACACGATCACCTATACCTTAAAATACAAGAATAAAGATGGAGCGGTGGTAAGCGGAGCTACATTGGGTGCCGACTGGAATGACATGATCGGAAATGGAAAGATGACTGTCACTGCCGGTACAATTGATCTTAATACCGGCTGGACCAATAAAGGCATGGTATATAAATATTCTCACGGCAAGGACGGATATATCAGAGGCACGTTAACTCTATCACAATTCCAGCCATACTCCATCATCATGAGGTATAACGGAACAACCTGGACTGAAGCCCGGTTTAACATTCAGGCGGCTACCGTTCAGGTTTCATTCTTTAATATGCCCGCCAATACACAGATAGGCGTAACACAGACTATTTCATACGGAGCACTTCCCGGAGCGTTTGATTTTCAAATTCAGCTTTCGGGGGCAAACGTAAATGTATGGTTGGTGAATTCCGGTGCGGCGATCGGCGGTCCGGCTCCGATTACCCAGGCCGGAATAACAGTGCAGGCCGGTTATGCAGGAGTAAAAAGCGCTATCGGAAATCCCGCCAGTTTATCCAACTGGTACACAGGTCTTGATTCCGGATTTAATCTGCAGATGACCGATGCAATACCTACAGGTATCACCTATACCTCTGCCAGCAATGCTACGCTTGGAAATTGTCCTTCCTGCGGAGCCGGACCTTATACCGGATCCAATGTGGGCGGAGTCGTGACCTGGCAGACCATTGCAGGTCCCATATTAGCCAACGACTCCATAACCTATGTGTGGAACGGTACCGTTTCTTCGTGTACATCAGGCTCGATTACCAATATAGCTTATATTAAGATGCAGGGAATTACGCCTAATCCGGGAGCTCAAGTCATCGTCAATAGCGTTGCTACGACTCCGGTAACATGGGTTGATCTGAAAGCCAACATGACGGACGGACAAGCCATGGTTACCTGGTCTACAGCCAGTGAAACCAATAACGATCATTTTGTGGTGCAGAAATCTTCCGATGGAATTGATTTCTATACTATCGGAAGTGTAAAAGGAAATGGAAACACGAATGCTGTAAGCCAGTATTCTTTCGCTGACAAAAATCCGGCTTCCGTCAATTATTATCGCTTAGTACAGGTGGATGTAGACGGCTCGGCCCATACGAGTAAAGTAGTTTATCTTGCAGCAGAGGAAGAAGGAATCTATTTATTCCCGAATCCATATCAGAACAATACAAGTCTGACCGTGAAATCAGCCAGCAATCATCCGATCGGAATTAGGGTCACGGCGGCTACTGGAAATGTCGTTTACAGTGCAGAAGGCACC
>JBJMLY010000559.1:0-1580 GCA_045805025.1 Cytophagaceae bacterium
ATATTTCTCAAGATAAAGGCCGTCGTTTCCGAAGGCTGAGCCCGCTTCCGTTCTGGCGTCGTTCCAGGCTTTTTCAAATTCCGAATCGTTCTTCACGATTCTCATACCTCTTCCTCCTCCGCCTGCAGTGGCTTTCAGAATGACAGGGTATTTAATTTTATTGGCAATCTTAATGCCTTCGTCTACGGATGAAAGTAGTCCTTCGGAACCCGGAATCGTCGGTACGCCGGCTTTTTTCATGGTGGCTTTGGCAGATGCCTTATCGCCCATGGAGTTGATCATCGACGGACTGGCGCCGATGAATTTGATGCCATAATCTTCGCATAATTTAGAGAAGCCGGCATTTTCAGAAAGGAAGCCGTAGCCCGGATGGATTGCGTCGGCATTGGTGATTTCGGCTGCAGCGATAATGTTCTGCATGCTGAGGTAAGACTTATTGCTGGGAGGAGCCCCGATACATACCGCTTCGTCCGCAAATCGCACATGCAAACTGTCTTTATCAGCAGTGGAGTATACAGCGACGGTTTTAATCTTCATTTCTTTGCAGGCACGGATTATCCGCAAAGCTATTTCGCCTCTGTTTGCAATCAGGATCTTATTGAACATTGGTATGTGCTATTTAGGCTCTACAAGGAATAAAGGCTGATCGTATTCAACCGGGGTTGCATTCTCAACCAGAATCTTGACGATCTTTCCTGATACTTCGGATTCGATCTCATTGAAAAGCTTCATGGCTTCGATAATGCATACCGCTTTGCCTGGCTCCACGGAATCTCCTACGTTGATAAATGCCGGAGATTCCGGGTTTGCCGAACGGTAGAAAGTACCGATCATTGGAGATTTTATGGTGATGTAGTTATTGTCTTTCGCAGGTTCAGCCTGTTTTTCAGTTTTGCCGCCTTGTGTATTGTCGGCGGTGACCTGCTGAACGGGATTAGTGATGACCGGCTGTTGGCTCATAATAGGCTGTACCGGTGTCTGGATGTATTTAGGTTGAGTATCCTGATGTTTTTTAACGGATATTTTAAACTGCTCGGTTTCAATATTGACTTCAGCTAAGCCTGATTGTGCTATAAAGTCAAGTAGTTCCTGAATTTCTTTGGCTTTCATATTTTTAAGCTCTTTGATAAAAAGGGATGCCCTGTTTACCAGATCTTGGTTTAAAAATTTAGATAACGAAATTACAAATCAAAAGTAAAATTTCTAATCTATTCGGCATTATTTTGAGTCATAGGCCCATTTAATGTAAATAGAGCCCCATGTAAATCCGCCGCCGAAGGCTGCCATAATTACATTGTCGCCTTTTTTGAGCTTTTTTTCATAGTCCCACAAACACAGAGGAATTGTTCCGCTGGTGGTGTTGCCATATTTTTCAATATTGATCATTACCTTCTCTTCGCCGATGCCCATTCTGTTTGCGGTAGCATCAATGATTCTCTTATTGGCCTGATGGGGCACCAGCCAGGCAATGTCGTTTGCTGTCAGATGATTTTTTTCCATGATCTCAGCAGAAACATCGGCCATGTTTTTTACAGCGAATTTAAATACGGTAGCTCCTTCCTGATAAGCATAGTGCTCAT